>NZ_JAFOIN010000080.1:0-52210 GCF_017421385.1 Ruthenibacterium sp.
GGGGTAGGTGAAAGGAAAAAGCAGCCTGATGCTGTACGAGAAGTTCCCGGAGCAAAAATAGAAATACCGGAACCGGGAATTCTGGTGCCGTGGGTACTATGTGGACACGGCAGGGAAAAATGCAAAGAAGATACAGGAGTATATCCAATGTCAGTACGAGCAGGACAAAGCAGGAGAGCAGCTGGCCATGCCAAACTTCTAAAGTGCCCGTTTACGGGCGGCAAGTAACGGAACTTTCGCGGCTGGCGGACCGTACTTGCGCGACGTGACGCGCGTGCTAGTATTCTAGGGCTATGCCCGCATATGAAAAAAACCCGGCTTTGCCGGGGGATATTTATTATGCGGCGAGAAGATGTTCAGGCTCCTCCATTGGTGCTAAAATGCCGCGGTTGTGCTACCCAGATATTCCTTCACTATTTCCACTTTCTTTTCCAAACTTATTTTTCGTTTTTTGGCCGCAGCAATGCTCCCTTCCTGGTTGGCAGTTTGCTTTTTCACTGTCTCTCATAGAGGGAGCATATCACAATGCCCGGCTTTTCCTATGCCGCTTCGCCAGTTCTCCTTCCGCGGACAGACTAGCGGACAGACTACATGAATGCAGCCTGCTCACCTGTAAATGTCCTCACAACGGTTTGGGCTCGCTGCCCGTCTCATCCATAAGGCATCCCCGGAGCGGGCAAGGAGACAATATGCCAGGAAGAAGAAATGTGCCCTCTTTCCGTTTGTTTGGAAGTATGATAGAATAAGCGGGAAATTTGGATAAAGCCGGGATGTTGTATATGAGTCTGGAATCAAAAATAAGAAGTCTGAAGGCACATCCTCTCATTCAGGTGCTGGCCGACAATGGGGGGAATCCGCGTACGCTTGTGCTGATCGAACCGTTGTGGGGCGTCCCTTACAACCTTATCGCACCGTTCGCCACTCTTTATATGTACACACAGGGCATCACAGATGTGCAGATTGGCCTGATTCTCTCCGTCACGATGGCAGTCCAGGTGTTGTTTTCCTTTTTGGGGGGCATTTTGTCTGACAAGCTGGGACGAAAATTCACTACCATGATGGGGGATTTTTTCGGATGGGGGCTGGCCTGTCTGGTGTGGGCTGTTTCGAACAATTTCTGGCTGTTTTTGGCCGCTGCAATCCTGAATTGCTTTGAGCAGATCAATCAGACGGCATGGTACTGCCTGCTGATTGAGGACGCACGCCCAAAGGATCTGGTAGGAATCTATACCTGGGTAAATATTGGCGGATTGGTGGCCATCTTTTTTGCGCCGCTTTCCGGTCTGTTCGTCCGTTCGTATTCGATCGTGCCGGTAGTACGGGTGCTGTATTTTCTTTTTGCGCTGACAATGATCCTGAAAACGCTCATCACCTTCCGGTTTTGCCATGAAACGAAGCAGGGCAAAATCCGGCGCGCAGAGACAAGGGGAATATCTGTTTTTCATATGCTGGGGGAATACCGCCAGTTGATTCCCGGTATGCTGAAGAATAGGGGTGTGCTCAAAGCAGTGGCTGTTTCTGTGATCCTGTATGTCACCAACATGGTGAGCACAAACTTTTTTGGTCTGTATGTGACACAGCGGCTGGGGCTTTCGGAAAACTTTCTGGCGCTGTTCCCCATTTTGAACGCGGCTGTCATGCTGATCTTTATGATAGGGCTTCAGCACCGCATCAATGCCACGAAATTTCGCATCCCGCTGTGGATCGGGCTGGCGTTGTACGTCGTGGCTGCCTTGGTGCTGATCTTCTCTCCTGCGGACAGACTGGGCTTTGTGCTGTTGTATGTGTTTATTGCCGCTGTGGCGGCAGCGCTGGTGAATCCGCGTAAGGACGCGCTTCTCCAGCTCAACATCACTCCGCAGGAACGGGCACGCCTGAATGCCCTTATCATGGCCTCCACAGTTGCCCTCTCCTCTCCTTTTGGTTATCTGGCCGGGTGGCTCTCCAGTATGGACCGCCGCCTGCCCTTCGTTTTCACACTCCTGTTATTTGTCACGGCAATGTTTGTCATAGGCCGCATCCAGGAGCCGCAGGTGGAGGAAAGGTAGAAATGCCGCTGCGGCTGATTTTCCTGTGTTCTAGGCGTCAATGGGTGTTTTCTTATGTTTTATACGGTTTTCGGACGCTTTTTTGTGTTGACCGGCACCTTGAAAACAAGCGGAACAGCGCCTTAGGCGGGGTGCCATAAAAAAGTGAGTGAAGTTTTGGGGAGCGGCATGGCCTATGAATCATGCCGTTCCTGCTTTTGTCAGCTCTTCCAGCGGAATAAAGCCCACGGAGCATAAGTGATTCGGATACTCTGGGTTGCCTCGTACCGCTTATCCGTCCGAAGCTCTTCAGGACCTTTTTCCGAAACATCAATGAACTTGTCCGTAGTGTACCGGCAGAAAAAATCTTTCAGGTTGATGGCTGGCATTTTATTCCTCCGTTTTGATTTTTTGGTTGGGTGAATCGAAACAAAAGGCAGGCGGGGCGCCTGGAGACAAAGTGTCTCAGAGCATAGGAAAGCGCCCGCACAGCTTAAAGCTGTACGGACGCAGGAGAAACGGGCGTTATTTTCAAATGCTGTGTATTACGATGATTTTCGTCTCCTTGGGCAATCTCTATCCGCCCTGGAGAGTGGCTTTTTTGAAAAGCCAAGGAGACGGATAGAAAAGCACAGCGTTACCTCCTTGCATCCGCAATGATGGTTTTAGCTTCTTTCTTTGTTAACACCTTGCCATAAGACACGACTTTCCCGTCCACAACCAGCGCAGGAGTAGTCATAACTCCGTAAGCGGCGATTTGTGAAAAGTCCGTTACATGGCCGACGGTTGTATCCATTCCCAATTCCACAAGAGCTTCACGGGTAGCATTTTCCAGAGTTTTGCATTTAACGCAGCCACTTCCCAGCACCTTCACCCCAACGCCAGACTTAGACGCTTCTGTTTTTGCCATTGTTTTTGGGGTGCAGTTTCCCACACAGCAGCAGGAGTTCGTTTCTTCTTTTTTCTTGTTAAAAAGTCCCATAATTGATTCCTCCTGAAAATTATATAAGCAAAAATTGAAACGCATTGAACAGGTAGCCCACAAGGATGATACCGATAGTGCAAATACCAATAAACAGCGCCAGCAGCTTCGGCTTCACAGCCTTGCGAAGCATAATCAAGGACGGCAAACTCAGTGTTGTGACAGCCATCATAAAGGACAAAATTGTGCCGAGTTGTGCGCCCTTATAGAGCAGGGCTTCTGCCACCGGGATTGTACCAAAAATATCCGCATACATGGGGATACCCACCAGCGTGGCAAGAACAACACCAAAGGGATTGTTACCGCCTAATACCGCTTCAATCCAGCTTTCTGGAATCCAGTTGTGAATGACTGCGCCAATTCCCACACCAACCAAAATGTATGGAAATACTTTTTTGAATGTGGAAATGACCTGTTCTCTGGCATACTGTATTCGTTCCCGTTTCGTCAGGGTAGGAGATTCAATATCCACGCCGCCGGCAGCACGGACAAATTCCTCCACATACGGTTCCATGTGTAGTTTTTCAATTAAGGTGCCGCCTGCCACAGCGATCATTAAACCGACAATCACATAGATGACCGCAACTTTTGCTCCGAAAATGCTCATTAAAAGAATAAGACTCCCCAAGTCCACCATAGGGGATGAAATCAGAAAAGAGAATGTAACTCCCAGCGGCAACCCTGCGCTGGTGAAGCCGATAAAAAGTGGAATGGACGAGCAAGAACAGAAAGGCGTCACAGTTCCCAGCAGGGCAGATATGATATTTGCACCGACACCATGGAACCGGCTCAATATCCGCTTGCTTCGTTCCGGCGGAAAGTAACTTTGAATGTAGGAAATTACGAAAATCAAAAGGCAGAGCAGCACCGTGATTTTTAACACATCATAGAAGAAAAACTGAATACTTCCTCCTATACGTTCCCCTACATCCAGCCCCAGCTTGGAAAGGCCCTTGCCAATTAGCTCATTCAGCCATTTCATGCCGAACACTTGATCCTGGATAAATTGCCACACACCCATAGAGAAACCTCGCTTTCAATTTGCCGGACAACATATCAAAAAAAATTGATGTTTGGTGCCGAGATAAACGCCATCTTGCTATGATGGCGTTTATTTATCACATGAGGGGCATTCACATACCCGTTCTGTGTTCGGTGTGATAAGAGCCAGTAGTAACTCCACCGCTTTATCTTTGCCGGTCTCGCTCAAGCGGTAATGCGTCCATTTACCCTCTTGACGACTCACCACAAGCCCGGAATCACATAGAATTTTCATGTGATAAGATAGGCCAGACTGTGTTAAATCCATCGGCTCTTGTAAAACACAAGCGCATTTCTCGCCACTGCGTAGTTGCTCCAAAATGGCAAGACGTTTTGGGTCGCACAGGGCTTTAAACACCCTTGCGCTTTCTTGGTAAGTTCTCATGTGTTTGCCTCATATTAAAAAGTTTTGATGTGAACAGTATATGCACCATTATCTCGTTTGTCAATAGCGCTCTGCAAATTATTTTAGTAGCGTTTACACCTTGCACGAAACCGCAAGCAACGCAAAATGGACACGCTTGCTGTTTTGCGGGGCTGTCAGCCCTGCAAAAATACCTGTTGAGAAGCTTCCCCGAACCCTGCCTCACAGGCCGTTAACGCGCCTGTTCCTTGTGTGATTTACAGCATAGCAATTTTTTTAGTATGTCTCTTGGTGAACCGCATGAGTATTAAATGGTGATAGTAGTTTGATTTTCAGGCATGGGGAATGACAGGATACCCCCTTCAAAAAACCGCGCCTGCCTGACAGATGCCGTAATTTAGTAGTTTTCTAATACTGTCTTATGAGAACCCACCGGGAAGGACGATTTTACTGCAAAATCATTCATGCTCCTTGCACGACAGCGTTTCGACCTCCAGCTTAAACACGCGGACGGAATCCAACATCGCGCCGGAAAACGTCCAGCCGTCTTTTCCGGTATTGTGCAGCATCAGAGCCTGCAAAGCCGCTTCTTTCTGCGCGGCCTCCTCCACAAAGGAAACGCGCCCCGTGCCGATAACGCTTTGAAACCGGGCGGTATGCCGGCAGGCTTCCTCGCCCTCTACCAGCGCGTAGTTTACGTCCAGCTCAAAGCCGACGGAGGGCGCCCCGGCGATAAGATCCAGCTTCCGCCCGCTTTTAGCGCTGTGAAAATAGAACACCCGCTTTCCGTTTTCCTCGGCGTAGCCGAAATTCAGCGGCACGATATACACCGCGCCGTTGTCGCAGAAGCCGAGGCGGCAGCAATGGCAGGTCTGGATGATTTGTGTGATTTTTTCTGCATCTGTGATCTCGCGGTCCGTACGCCGCATGTGCCTCACTCCTCATTGGTTTTGTTTCATGATAACACAAAGGAACCGGTTGAGGCAACTTTACAAAATATGTGTTGCCTGTGCCGCCGGCAGGCATGGAAAATCAAATTTTTTGATTTACGGCCGTGGAAGCCAGGCGGATTTGCGGCCGCGCTGCCCGGCGCACTGCTCTGCTTTTTGCAGCAGCGGTGCTTTTTTGCAAAAAACAACGGAATCTTAGGGGAGACGGGCTTTTTAACTTGATTCGACACCGTTCGACATGGTAAAATAGACTCCCGGCGCATCCCACTTCGCGCCGGCCATGGCCGCGTCTGTTCCCCATCCAGGAATGGGCGCGGCCGCTTTGTTTTTTACCGGGGAAAACCGTGAAAAGCGGTTGATTTTTGCGCTCTGTTCGCCTATACTGAAAGTGAAAAAAGCTGCTGTTTCAGGGAGGGAACGTTATGAAAAATTACGTGATCACCATCGCCAGGGAAAACGGAAGCAACGGCCGCGCCATCGGCGAGGCGTTGGCCGGGCGCCTGGGCATCCCTTTTTACAACCGGGATATCCTGCGCATGGCCGCCGATGACAGCGGCATCAACGAACAACTGTTTGCCAACGCGGAGAAAAGCTTCCGCAGCAGTCTGCTGTTCCGCGTGGCCAAGGACGCTTACAACGGCGAGGTCATCCCGCCGGACAGCGACAACTTTGTTTCCAACGAGAACCTGTTCCGCTATCAGGCCAAGGTGATGCTGGGCCTGGCGCAGAACGAGAGCTGTGTGATGATCGGCCGCTGCGCGGACTTTATTTTGCGCGACCGGCCCAATGTGCTGCGTGTGTTCATCCACGCGCCGGAGGAAGTGCGCGTGCGCCGCGTCATGCAGCGCCACAACCTCTCTGAGGCCGAGGCGCGCCGCCACATGCGCCAGGTGGACAAACGCCGCGCGGACTATTACCGCGCTTTCACGGGCAGCGACTGGCGCGACGCCGGCCATTATGACATCTGCTTCGATTCCGACCATATGGGTGAGGAGAAGATCATCCGCTTCATTATGGGATATATGAACGTGTGCTTCGAGGACTGAGCCGCGGCGGAAAGAAAATGAAAACAGCCGGAAGGGAAGATTCCCTTCCGGCTGTTTTCATGTCCGGCGTCAGGAAAGCTCGAACTTACCGGTGTAGAGCTGATAATATCTGCCTTTTTGCGCGAGCAGCTCACTGTGGGTGCCGCGTTCGATGATACGGCCCTGTTCCAGCACCATGATGCAGTCTGAATTGCGTACAGTGGAGAGGCGGTGTGCAATGACGAACACCGTGCGGCCCGCCATCAGGCGGTCCATGCCCTCCTGTACAATGCGCTCGGTGCGTGTGTCGATGGAACTGGTGGCCTCGTCCAGAATAAGCACGGGCGGGTCCGCCACGGCCGCGCGGGCAATGGCCAGCAGCTGCCGCTGGCCCTGTGAGAGGTTTGCCCCGTCGCCTGTCAGCAGAGTGTTGTAGCCGTCCGGAAGATGTTCGATGAACGCGTGGGCGCCCGCCAGCTGCGCCGCAGCCGTCACCTCTGCGTCGGTGGCGTCCAGTTTGCCGTAGCGGATGTTGTCCGCTACGGTGCCTGTGAACAGGTGTGTGTCCTGCAAAACGATTCCCAGGCTCCGGCGCAGATCCGCCTTTTTGATCTTGTTGACATTGATGCCGTCGTAGCGGATCTTGCCGTCCGCAATGTCATAAAAGCGGTTGATGAGGTTTGTGATGGTCGTTTTGCCCGCGCCGGTGGCTCCCACAAAAGCGATCTTCTGGCCGGGCCTGGCATACAGGCTGACGTTGTGCAGAATGATCTTGGCGTCGTCGTAACCGAAATCCACGTCGTCGAACACCACTTCGCCCTCCAGCCTGCGGTAGGTGGTGCTGCCGTCGGCCCTGTGGTAATGCTTCCAGGCCCAGACACCCGTGCGCCCGCGGCATTCTTCCAGACTGCCGTCCGCGGTTTGTTCCGCATTCACCAGCTCCACATAGCCTTCGTCGGTTTCAGGAGGCTCATCCATCAGGCTGAATACGCGCTCCGCGCCTGCCAGCGCCATGATGATGGAGTTGAACTGCTGTGATACCTGTGAGATGGGCTGGTTGAAGCTTTTGTTGAACTGCAGAAAGGATGCCAGCCCGCCCAGCGTAAAGCCGCCCGTGCCGAAGAGCGCCAGCAGCGAGCCGAGGATGGCCGTGAGCACATAGCTGAGGTTGCCGATGTTGGCCATGACGGGCATGAGGATATTGGCATAGCGGTTGGCGTTATCGGCACTGTCGGCCAGCGCGTCGTTCAGCGCGTCAAACCGGGCGATGCTCTCATCCTCGTGGCAGAATACCTTGACGACTTTCTGGCCCTCCATCATCTCCTCGATATAGCCGTTGACCGTGCCCAGATTGCGCTGCTGCGCTACGAAATATGCGCCGGACCTGCTCGTGAGCTTTTTGGTGATGAACAGCATAAGGCACACCATCACCAGCGTCAACCCTGTCAGCGGCAGGCTGAGGGCAAGCATGGAGCAGAATACGCTGACGATCGTTACCGCCGAAGAGACGAGCTGGGGCATGCTCTGGCTGATCATCTGGCGCAGCGTGTCGATGTCGTTGGTGTAAATGCTCATGATATCGCCGTGGGCATGGGTGTCGAAATAACGGATGGGCAGGCGCTCCATATGCCGGAATAAATCGTCGCGGATGGCGCGCATCGTGCCCTGGGACACATATACCATGATGCGGTTGTACAGCAGCGTGCACAGCACGCCGAACAGGAAGACGCAGCCCATTTTCAGCAGCGCCGCCAGCAGCGGGCCGAAGTCCGACGCGCCGCCCTCGCCGATATAGGGCACGATGTAGTCGTCGATGAGCGTTTTCATAAACAGATTGCCCGCCACGGTGGCCGCGGTGCTGCCGAAGATGAACAGCAGCACGCCCAGGCAGTGCAGCTTGTAGCGCCGCAGGATATAGCCGAACAGCCGGCCCATGATGCGCATGGGCTTTTCAACCTTTTGCTTTGGGGCCATCATGGCCGCGCTTTTATCCGCAGGTACGCCGCGCATCGTCATCCGCTCCTTTCATCTGGGAATCATAGACATCCCGGTAAATTTCGCTGCTCGCAAGCAGCTCGTCGTGCGTGCCGAAGGCGGCCACGCGGCCGCCGTCCAGCACGAGGATGCGGTCTGCGTCCTGCACGGAGCTGATGCGCTGGGCGATGATGAATTTCGTGGTGTCGGGGATCTCCTCTGCGAAAGCCCGGCGGATCAGGGTATCCGTCCGGGTATCCACGGCGCTGGTGGAATCGTCTAGGATCAGTATCTTGGGCTTTTTCAGCAGCGCGCGCGCGATGCACAGGCGCTGTTTCTGCCCGCCGGACACGTTGGTGCCGCCCTGCTCGATGTAAGTGTCATAGCCGTCCGGCAGCGCGCGGATGAACTCGTCCGCCTGTGCCAGGCGGCAGGCGCGCTCCATCTCCTCGTCCGTGGCGTTTTTGTCGCCCCAGCGCAGATTTTCCCGGATGGTGCCGCTGAACAGTACGTTTTTCTGCAGCACTATGGCCACCTCGTTGCGCAGGGTTTCCACGTCGTATTCCCGCACATCCACGCCGCCCACGCGCACCGCGCCTTCCGCGACGTCGTACAGGCGGGGGATGAGCTGCACCAGGCTGGATTTCGCACTGCCCGTGCCGCCGATGATGCCGATGGTCTCGCCCGCGCGGATGTGCAGATCAATGTCATCCAGTACGGGCTTGCCGCTTTTTTTGTAGGAGAAGGATACGTGGTCGAAGTCCACGCGGCCGTCCTCCACCTGTGTGCGGGCGGCGGGCGGGGAGGTGAGGTCCGCCTTTTCCTCCAGCACCTCGGCGATGCGGTCCGCCGAGGCGCGGGCCATTGTCACCATCACGAAAATCATGGAGAGCATCATCAGGCTCATCAGGATGTTCATAACGTAGGCAAACAGGCTCATGAGCTGACCCGTGGTGAGAGAATGGGCGGCGATCATGTGCGCGCCCAGCCAGGAAATGGCCAGGATGCACATGTACATCGTGAACTGCATCACGGGGCTGTTCAGCGCCAGCACGGTCTCAGCCTTGACAAACAGCCTGTAAACATTGTCGTTGGCGGTGTGGAATTTCTGCGTCTCGTGGTCCTCGCGCACATAGGCCTTGACGACGCGGATGGCGCTGACATTCTCCTGCACGCTGGCGTTGAGGTCGTCGTATTTGCGGAATACCTGCCGAAATACGGGGTGAGAATTTTTCGTGATGAAAAACAGCGCCACGCCCAGAAACGCGATGGCCGCCACGAAGATCAGGGACAGCCGCGCGCTGATGGAGAACGCGGCCGCCATTGCGCACAGCAGCATCACAGGTGCGCGGGTGCACATGCGCAGGATCATCTGGTAGGCGTTCTGCACGTTTGTCACATCCGTCGTCATGCGGGTGACGAGCCCGGCCGTGGAGTATTTGTCGATGTTGGAAAAAGAAAATGTTTGGATATTGCGGAACATGGACTGGCGCAGATTGTGCGCGAATCCGCTGGAGGCCCGCGCGCCGTATTTGCCCGAGAGCACGCCGCAGGCCAGAGACAGCATTGCCATCACGGCCATTGCGCCGCCGGTGATGCAGATCGTGCGCACGTCCCCTTTCTCCACGCCGCTGTCGATGAGATAGGCCATCAGCATGGGGATGAGAATCTCCATGACAACTTCGCCCACCATGAATGCCGGCGTGAGGATGGACGCTTTTTTGTACTGCTTTACTTCAGCCAATAGGGTTTTCAGCATAAAATGTCCTCCTGAGATTGGTTTTGTTTCGCTTAACTTGTTAGCGCCATTACAGTAAGCTTCCTAACTATATACGCCGAAGAAAACCGCTGGCGGCAGGCACGGAAAAAGCCGCGCCTGCGCCGGCGGCATGGAAAAGGCAAAGCGGACACTCACTCCAGATTGCGGCGGAATTTGGCTGTGATGGCGAAAAATTGCTCCAGCTCTTCGGGCGTGACGTCTTTGGTGATGCGTGCCTCTGTGGCGCGGATGCGGGAGATCACGCCCTCGTGCACCGCCAAAGCCTTGGGCGTAAGCACCAGCTTTTTCAGCCGGGCGTCATAGGCAACAGGCTCCCGCAGAAGAAAGCCGTTTTTTTCCATCAGCTGCAATATGCCGGTGGCCGTGGAGCGGCGGATGTTGAATTCAGCCTCCACGTCCCGCTGGAACATGTCACGGTCCTCGTTGCGGTGCAAAAAGCCGATGATCCACCCTTGCATGCCGGTGGTCTCCGGCGGCATGCCGTCGTCCATACAGCGTTTGATCAGGTTGGAAAGCACGCGGATCTCTCCGCCCACGTGGCGTTCACCCTTCATCCTTCGACACTTCCTTGCTTTTTAGTTAGGCTACTAACAATTATAGGGCGGATCCGCCCCGGTGTCAATGGCTTTTTAAGAATTTATTATAAAAAAGGTGACGCTGTGAGCGGCCGCGCTTCAAAGGATGTTCAGAATGCCGTAAGATTTTTGAAAGCCTTTCCCCAGCCCGTCCGTCAGGAACGTGCGGTACGATGGTCCTGTTCTCAACAAACAATGGGAAGGGGCCATCCAAATGGAAAAAATAAAAGTCGCCGTGCTGTTCGGGGGACAGTCCACCGAGCATGCGGTCTCGCTGCAATCGGCCTGCGCCGTTCTGCACGCCATGAAGGGTACGCGCTTTGAAGCCGTGCCGGTGGGTATCACGCGGGAGGGCAGGTGGTTCTGGTACCGCGGCCCGCTGGACGCCGTAGGGGAGGGCGTATGGGAAAAAGAGGAATGTGCGCCTGTGACGCTGACGCCGGACGCTTCTGTCCACGGCCTGCTGGTGCAGGGCGCGGGCAGCCTGTATCTGGATGCGGCGTTTCCCGTGCTGCATGGAAAAAACGGCGAGGACGGCACCGTGCAGGGGCTGCTTGCGCTGGCGGGCATCCCCTGCGTGGGCTGCGGCGTGCTGGCAAGCGCCCTGTGTATGGATAAGGACGCAGCGCACCGCCTGGCACGGGCCGCGGGGGTGGAGGTGCCGCCCTGTGTGGTGCTGCATGCTCCGCCGCGCCCCGAGGTGCTGGCGGCATGCACCCACGGGCTGCGGTACCCGCTGTTCGTCAAGCCCGCCTGTGCGGGTTCGTCCTTCGGCGTGACCCGTGTGGAGACGCCGGACGCGCTGCCCGCGGCCGTGGCCGAAGCGTTCCGCCACGACGGCAAGGTGCTGGTGGAGCAGGCGGTGCCGGGCTTTGAGGTGGGCTGTGCCGTGCTGGGCGCCGGAGAGGCGCTCACCGTGGGAGAGGTGGATGAGATTGAGCTGGCCCATGGCTTTTTTGATTATACGGAAAAATATACGCTGGAGACCGCGCGCATCCACATGCCCGCCCGCCTGTCTCTGGCTGAACGGGACCGTGTGCGTGAAGCAGCCAAGACCGTGTACCGGGCGCTGTGCTGCACGGGCTTCGCGCGGGTGGATCTGTTCTACACGCCGGACGGGCGCATCGTGTTCAACGAGGTGAACACCATCCCGGGCTTCACCGAGCACAGCCGCTTTCCCGGCATGATGCGCGGCGCGGGAGTGGAATTCGGCCCGCTGGTGGAGCGGCTGCTGGAACAGGCGGTGGCGGACGTATGATGCAGACAGTAACCCGGGAGCAGGCGCTGGCGGGCACGCTGGCGCTGGTGAACCCCGCACATCCCCTGCAGGCACGGCCCGCGCCCGAAGCGTTGGTCCCCGCCATGCCGGACGCGCCCGGCGTGCTGCTGGCGCGGCAGGCGGCGGTCATGCTGGCAGCGCTGCTGGACGGCATCCGCGCGGCGGGGCGCATCGTGCCCGTCAGCGGCTGGCGCAGCCACGCCGAGCAGCAGGCGCTGTATGCGGATTCCGTGCGGGACAACGGCCTTGAATTCACACAGAAATATGTGGCGCTGCCCGGCTGCAGCGAGCATG
The DNA here is from genome assembly GCF_017421385.1 of Ruthenibacterium sp. NCBI lineage: Bacteria > Bacillati > Bacillota > Clostridia > Eubacteriales > Oscillospiraceae > Ruthenibacterium > Ruthenibacterium sp. Next base: position 12,292 of record NZ_JAFOIN010000080.1, read on the forward strand.
AAACAGGCCTTGCCATTGATGTGGGCGAGGCGCGGGAGGTGATCGACTTCATCCGTCCCGCATTTCCCGATACAGGAGTCTGCGCGGCCTTCCGCCGCGCGGCGGCGCGCTACGGCTTCATCGAACGGTATCCCAAAGGCGCGCAGGCCGTCACCGGCATCGGCCATGAACCATGGCATTTTCGCTATGTTGGCTGGCCCCACGCCGGGCTGATGGCACAGCGCGGCGTGACGCTGGAAGAATACATCGGAGCCTTGGGGGCATACACGCCCGAACAGCCGCTGCACGCGGAGGCCGGGGGACGCGGCTTTGACATCTTTCGTGTGCCGCTGGGGCCGGAGGGCGCGCGGTTCGACGCGCCGCGGGACCGTGTGTGGCAGGCGTCCGCAGACAACTGCGGCGGCCTTGTCGTCACCGTGTGGGGCACGGTATGACGGCGCGGCGGGGATATCCGGCCGTGGACCGCTTCCGCGTGGCGGCCGCGCTGCTGGTGGTGTGCATCCATACCGCTCCGCTGGCGTCTTTTTCCGCAGCGGCGGATTTTGCGCTGAAAACGCTGGCGCGGCTGGCCGTGCCGTTCTTTTTCACGGCAACCGGATTTTTTCTGCTGGGGGAGCTTGTGCGCCCCGGCCTGCGGCCCCGGACGCTTTCGCCCGGTGTGCGCCGCTTTTTGAAAAAGACGGGCGTTCTGTATGCAGCCTGCACCGTGCTGTACCTGCCCGTGACGCTGTATGCGGGGAATTTCCCTGTGAAAAACGTGCTGGGGGAGCTTGTGCGGGACGCTGTGCTGGACGGCACGTTTTATCACCTGTGGTACCTGCCCGCCGCGCTGCTGGGAGTGCTGGTGGTGTGCGGGCTGCTGCGCTTTCTGCGCCCCGGCGCGGCGGCGGGCGTGTGCGGCGCGCTGTATCTGGCGGGGCTTTTGGGAGACAGCTGGTATGGCCTTGCAAAACAGCTGCCCGCACTGAAAGCGGGCTATGACGCGCTGTTCGGCGTGATGGACTACACGCGCAACGGCCTGTTCTTTGCGCCGGCGTTTTTGATGCTGGGCGCGCTTCTGGCAGGTTTTCCCGCCCGCCGACGACCGCGGGCGTGCCTTGCGGGGCTGGGCTGTTCGCTGGCGCTCCTGTTTGCCGAGGCCTTTGGTCTGCGGGCGCTGGGCTGGCCCCGGCACGACAGCATGTACCTGGCGCTTGTGCCCTGCGCCTGCTTCCTGTTCCTGTGCCTGCTGGTCCCCCGGGGCGGGGACGCGCCGTTCCTGCGGGAATTTTCCATGCTCGTCTATGTGCTGCATCCCATGGCCATCGTGGGCGTGCGGGGTGCGGCCAGAGTGCTGCATGCCCGGGAATGGCTGGTGGAAAACAGCCTGGCCCATTTTGCGGCGGTAGCCGCCGCGTCCTGCGCGGCGGCATGGCTGCTGGCGCGTTTGAGCCAGCGGCGCAGGTGGGACGGCCGTTCCGGAACAGCACCGAAGCCGGACTTGCGCAGAGCGCGTGCCTGGGCCGAGGTAGACCTGGAGGCGGTTGCGCGCAATGCGGGCGCGCTGCAGGGCTGCATGCCAGCGGGCTGCCGGTTGATGGCCGTGGTAAAAGCGGACGCTTACGGCCACGGCGCGCCCGCCGTGGCGGGCCGGCTGTGGCAGGCCGGTGTGCGGGCCTTTGCAGTGGCGACGCCGGAGGAGGGCGCGCAGCTGCGCCGGTGCGGCATCACCGGTGAAATATTGGTATTGGGCTATGCAGATGCGGCCCGTATACGGGAGCTGCGGCGCTGGAGGCTGTGCCAGACGGTGACGGACCCGGCCCACGCCCGTGCGCTGGCCCGTGCCGCAGGCCGCAGGCCGCTGCCCGTGCACATTGCGGTGGACACGGGCATGCATCGCCTGGGCACGGATGCGGGCGCGGCTCCGGCGGTGGCCGAGATGCTGCGTCTGCCGGGGCTGGAGGTGCGGGGGCTGTTCACACATCTGGCAGTGGCGGACAGCCCTGCGCCGGAGGACGCGGCCTTTACCCGCACGCAGCTGGATGCGTTTGAAGCGCTGGCGCGGAAGCTGCGGGGCGCGGGGTATACGCTGCCGCCGCTGCACGCGCAGGCGAGCTGCGGCATCCTGAACCAGCCGCAGCCTGACTGCGGATATGCCAGGCCGGGCATCGCGCTTTACGGCGCGCTCAGTACGGCGGGCTGCGCGGCGCGGCTGCACCCGGTGCTGGCTCCGGCGCTGGCACTGCGGGCGCGAGTCGTCAGTGTGCGCCGCGTGCCGCCCGGCGAAGGCGCGGGCTATGGCCTTGCGTTCCGGGCACGGCGCTCCACCCGGCTGGCGGTAGTGGCCATCGGCTACGCGGACGGCTGGCCGCGCGCGGCGGGAGAAGGGCGCGGCCATGTGCTGCTGCACGGCAGGCGCGCGCCCGTTGTGGGCCGGGTGTGTATGGACCAGCTTCTGGTGGATGCAACGGACACAGGCGCGGCGGTGGGGGATGTGGCAACGCTCATCGGCGCGGACGGCCCGGAGCGCATCACCGCCGAGGAAGCGGCCGAGGCGGCGGGCACCATCGCCAACGAGCTTTTGTGCCGCATCGGTCCCCGCGTGCCCCGCGTTTATCTGCGCTGAGAAAACGAAAGCCCCGCGGCGTTGTGCACACAACGCCGCGGGGCTGTTTCTTGCTTCACAATAAAAGCTTATCCGGACGGTCCGCATGGCCTGAAAAATAGCCTGTACGGCCATTTTGGAAGCGGGCTCACCAGCGCCCGCCGCCACCGCCGCCGAAGCCGCCGCCGGAAAAACCGCCGCCGCTCCCACTGAAGCTGCCGCCGCCACCGCTGGAGACGCCGCTCTGCTGGGCGACGGTTTGCTGCAGCTGCGTCATGGAATGGTCTACGCTGTGGTGCATCATATGGCTGAACCAGATCACATTCCACACGGTCATGTCGCTGCAGCCGTACCACACGGGCGGAGGCACGGCCATCCCATCAAAGCGCCCGGCCCATTCCTCCTCCAGCCCAAACACCGAGGCGTAGGGAAGGACGTCGTAAAAATATTCGGGGTTTTCCGCGGCCAGCACACGGATGCGCGGCAGCTCGGATTCCTCAATGAATTTCCGCAGGCCCAGCAGGCGGCCGGCCATTTCCAGGCGGTACTCTGTGGGCTGGGCGATGCGCGGCGCGGCAAGGCACGCCAGCAGGGCCAGCAGATAGCTTCCCAGCACCGCCCACAGCGGCGTCAGCGCATACAGGGCCGCGCCGTAGGCAAGCCCCGCCGACGCGGCGGCGCACAGGCCCACGCCGGTTCCCCAGCCGATGCGCGCCCCCCGGCCGGAGAACTGCCAGCGCTCCGCCGCCGCATACAGCAGCAGGCCGAACAGCAGGAGCAATACCCCCGAGAGCAGGCCCAGCCCTACGCTGGCACCTGTGATAAACGCGCCGCAGGAAAGGCCGGCCGCGCCCCACAGTACGGCGCAGCCGGCGCCCAGCGCCAGCGCACGTCCGGCGCTGCCGGGCCTGTACAATGCCCGTTCACCCGTAAAGTGGGCCGACAGGCTCAGCTTCGCTTTCTGCAGCGCCTCATAGAAGGCGGGCTCCAGGCTGTGCAGCTGGCACACGGTGCGTCCCGCCGGGAAAAGCGCGTCAAAAAAGACGGTCTGGTACTCCGGGCTGCCCGCGGGCAGGCCTTTTTTCCGTACCAGCCGCAGGTCCTCCTCCCGGCCCTCTACGGCGAGATAGCCCTTGGAGGCGAACCAGAGAATCAGCGAGAGGATGTCCCGGTCATCCGCCGAATTGTCGATGATATAGCCCACCTCGGCGCTGGACACGCCGTCTGGCGGCGTACACTCGGGCGTGACCACCGGCGCTCTGCGCCGGGCCGACAGCGCCCGCAGCAGCGTGTACGCGGCCAGCAGCGCGCCTGCGCCCACAAAAGCCCAAAACACCCATACCGGGGCCATGCGCTCGCCGGTGAAGTAGCCCTCGGGCAGGCGTGCGTACAGCGTAACGGCCTCGCCCGGGTACAGCGTGCGCCCCGCCGCGCCGGAGAATGTGTTTCCGTCCCATGCGCCGGAAACGCCCGCTTCATTGCCTTTGCCGCCGTAGGAGCCGCTGTACAGCGCCAGCGCGCCCTTCTGTTCCTGCGTCAGCGGTTTTTCGAAGGTGAACGAAAAACGGAAGTCCTCTATGGGCGCGTCCCACTGGCCGCCGTTTAAGGAATAAAACAGCTCGTCGTAGGCGGCTACGCGGTCGTCTCCGATGTCGTAGGTGAATGTCAGCTCATAGGTCTGCACGCCTGTGAGCCATGTGTCCTCATCGCCGATGCGGATGCTGTAAAAGCCGTCTTCGGTATCGGTCTCCACGGGCGCGCCGGCTGTCTGGCCCTCGCCCGTCACGGCAAGGTCCCGCACCCTGGCGCGGTAGGCCATCTCCTGCGGGCCGTCCGCGGTGTCCTTTTCCACCCACAGGGCGACGGGCAGCACGCGGTAAATACCCCGGGAGGGTACGGCGAAATCAACGGTGATGCGCTCGGTCTGGGTAACGGTGTTGTTTTCGTGCAGGGTGGCGTCCACGCTGTATGCGGTAATGGTATAATCCGCGCGGGAAACGCCGGAAGCTTCGGCAAATGCGGGCAGAGCGCAGCATACAAGCAGCGCCGCCGCGGCCAGCAGGCAGATGAGTTTCTTCATGTGCTTTCCTCCGCTTTTTTGGTTTGCCTGGTACGGCAAAGCCAATACTGCCAACAGTATAACACAATATGCGCGGCGAAAACAGCGGGAACTTGCAAAATAACGCCGGATACGGTATGATAATGCCTGTGCACGGCCCTGCCGCGCCGAGAGAACGCCCTGAAACAGCAGGGCGGAAAATTTGAAAAAAGCAAAAGGAGCAAACGGATGCTTGCACTGGTAAAAGAATATTTTTGGATCTTTTTCATTTCCATGGTGCCCATCGTTGAGCTGCGCGGTGCGGTCCCGGCGGGGCTCGCCATGGGCCTGCCGGTGATTCCCACCTATATTGTTTCGGTCATCGGCAATATGCTGCCTGTCCCCGTCATCCTGCTGTTTGCCAAGGCGGTTCTGCTGTGGTGTACCAAGCTGCCCGGCGGGCTGGGCCGTTTTTTTATGAAAATTTACGACAAGGGCGTCAAAGCCGGCGAAAAGATGCAGGCGAAGGCCGGGCGCGGCATTTACTGGGCGCTGTTCCTGTTTGTGGCCATCCCGCTGCCGGGCACCGGCGCATGGACGGGCTGCCTGGCGGCGACGCTGTTGGACCTCAAGTTTTGGCCCAGCGTGCTGGCGGTGCTGTGCGGCGTCATGACGGCCGGCCTCATCATGGGCGCGGCCTCGGCTGGCCTGCTGGGCGCTCTTGGCATGATTTTTGCGTGAACCTGTTACGCAGCACCCTGCGGGGGGATTTCCCCCCGCAGGTTTTTTGATTTTCGGCCCTTCCGGACAAGCAGCAACAGGGCAATTTCTGGAAAAGTATCAAAAACTTTATTTTTCTTGAAGAAAATGATCTTCCGGCGGCGTTTCATGGGTGTAGGGCGATGAAACAAGGGCGGGCAAAGGTGGTGGAGCGGATCGCACAGAATATGACAAGTGATGAATTTTCCCAGCTCGTACGGCAGTACGAACGGCTGGTGTACACCATCTGCTACCAGTTCACAAAAGACCACCAGCTGGCCGAGGATCTTGCCCAGGAGACGTTCCTTTCCGCCTACACCCACCGCGACGACTGCCCGCCCGGCAGCTACAAGCCCTGGCTCGCCCGCATTGCCACGAACAAGGCCAAGGATTATTTGAAAAGCGCCTACCACCGGCGCGTATCCGCGGCTGAGGACGGCGAGATGCCTGCCGTGGCAGACGTGCTGAATGCCATGCCGCCGCCCGAGGATATTACCATTGCCAAAGATGAAGCGGCGCGCATCCGGGATACCATCCTCGCCTTGAAAGAGCCTTACCACCAGGTCGCCGTACTGTTCTTCCTGGAGGAAAAAAGCGTGGACGAGATCGCCTCGGCGCTGCGGCGGCCGCCCAAAACAGTACATACGCAGATCTACCGCGCCAAGCAATTGCTGCAGAACGCCATAGAAAGGGGAAACGGGCATGGAATTGTTCAATAAAGAGGGCCATCTCACGGACGAGGGCCTGCGGGCCGTTGTGGACGGCACGCTGGATGAGATGGGCCGGCTGGAAGCCTCGGAGCATTTGAGCTTCTGCGACAGCTGCCTTGTGCGTTACACGGAGCTGCTTGCGGACGACACGCTGCTCGTTCCCGAAACGCCCTTGACGCCCACGGTGCTGGCGCGGGTGCGGCGCAGGGCCGTGCGGGTGTTTTTCAACCGGTATACCCGTGTAGCCGCCGTTGCGGCATTCGCGGTGGTGCTGTGGGGTACTGGCGTATTCAACAGCCTTGTGCCGGACCGCACCATCCGCCAGCAGGAGCCGGCCCGGATCACGGCGCCCATCAGCGCCGCAACGCGCGTGAATGATTTCTTCCGCAGTGCGGGAGACTCCATCAGCGCCGCAATCACGAATATCCTGCCGCGCGCGGACGCCGCCCCGGCAGATGCGAAATAAGACAAGGGAGAGACATATCATGCAAAGAAAAAGTGGATTTCTGACATTCTGCTTCGCCTGCCTGCCCGGCGCGGGAGAGATGTATCTTGGTTATATGAAACGCGGCCTGTCCGTGATGATTGCCTTCTGGGGCCTCATCTTTGTGGCGTCGCTGCTGAATATGGGCATCCTGGGCATCCTTGCGCCCATCATTTGGGCTTACTCGTTCTTCGATACTTTCAATCTGCGCGCGCAGACGCCCGAGCAGGTGGCGGCAAACCCGGACGCCTATCTGTTCGACGTGGAGAGCATTGCCGGTTCCAACTGGAAAAATGTTGTGGCCAGGCGTCACAACCTGTTCGGCGGCCTGCTTATCTTTCTGGGGGCGTACATTCTGTACAACACATTTCTGCGTCCTCTGCTGTGGGATCTGTACCGCACCTATGGGCTGGTCTGGCTGGGCAATATCATGGACGGCATTCCAACCCTTGTGATCGCCGTGCTCATTATCCTGCTGGGGCTGTATCTGGTAAAGGGTCCTTCCCGGCACGAGGATGCATCCGGGGATGATTACACCGCGTTCAAGGGGGACGGAAGCAATGGCTGAGAACGAGAACCGGGTCTCCGCCGTGCAGGAGGCTCCGGATTCACCGCAGGAGCCGGCGGCTTTGGATACCCCGCCCTCTGAAATGCCGGTGTACGAGCCGGCGCGCCCGGTGCGCCGGGTGGGCACGCTCACCATGGGCCTTGCGCTGGTAGTGGTAGGCGCGGCGCTGTGCGTGGGGCTGTTCTTCCCCAATGTGGATTTTCTTCTGCTGTTCAAGCTGTCGCCGTTGGTACTGGTGGCGCTGGGCTGCGAGGTGATCTTCGCGGCGTCCACAGCCAAAGGCATGCGGCTGAAATATGACTTTCTCTCCATGTTCGTGTGTTTTCTGCTGATTGTCACAGCGCTGGGAGCGGCATGCGTGCCTGTGGCACTGCAATATGCCGGGCCGGGGCGCAGTGCCGCCGAGCAGCGGGTGGAGCAGGAGCTGTACGAAGCGACCTACGCCCGGCTCAAGGGCAACGGAGATATTGTGAATGTCACCTATGACGTTCACCTGGGTGAGCTGCGCACGCCGGAAGACGTGACCGGCGCGGCGGATCTGAAGGCGGGCGATTACGTGGGTGTGAGCGCCGAGCTGAAAGGAACGTGGGCCACCCGGGAGGAATTTGTGGCCGCGTGTCGGCCTGTCATTGAAGCCGTGCGCGCCACGGGCGTGCGCGACCCGTATATCAGCCTGTATATGCGGGAAAGCCGGGATACAGAAACACCGTTGTACAGCCTGGCCGTGGAGGGATCCTATCAGGCGGATATGACGGCGGAGCAGCTGGCCCAGTGCGTGACGGAACGCATCTATGTGGATGACGCGGGATATTATATGGACGCCGAAGAGCTTGCCGGCTGGCAGAGCGAACAGAGCAGCGCTGCCCGTGACGCCGAGCTTGAGGCGCTGGAGGCCGAGTGGCAGGCCCGCCTGGATGAAGCCGAAGCTGCCGCGGAGCAAGCCCGTGCGGAAGCGGAGGAACGCGTTGCGCAGGCGCAGGCCGAAGCCGATGAGCGCGTTGCGCAGGCACAGGCCGACGCGGACAGCCGCGTGGCCGAGGCGCAGGCAAACGCCGCAGCGTAAGCGCGTCTATTATATAGAAAACAGCCCGCCGCACTCTTTTGGAGTGCGGCGGGTTTTTTGAACTTGTTCAAGCCCCGGCTTTGCCAAGCGGTATGGCTGCGGCCTCGGTGCGGGCACGGCGTGGCGGAAAGCGTCCGCGGCTGCCGCGCCGCACGCGGTCACACCCCGGCCAGACGGAGGATGGCTTCCTGCCGGGTGGCGGGGAAAAAGACATCCCGGCCCCGGTTGCTCTCGCGGATAAAATCCCGCAGGGGCTTGCTGGTATATCCGGAATAATCGCCGTACACCGCCAGCTTTGCGCCGTAATTGATGAATTTTTGCAGTACGGCCCCGGCAAGGCCCGTGCTCAAAATGAAAAAATCCGGCGAAACAGCGGCCTTTTCAATGGCGATGCGCTCTGCGCCCAGTGTGTAGCGCGCTTCCATGATCAAGTCCAGCGCCGTCTGCTCGTCCGTCAGTGCGCACGTGCCTGTTACAAGGGCGATGGCGACTCCGTTTTCTGTGATTTTTTCCATTGCCATGCTCTTTCCTCCTGTTCTGTTTGAATATGCCTTCTGCTCAAAGGCTTGCCGTCAGCCATTGCCGCAGAGCCTCCAGCTCCTTTGGCGTGTGGAAATAGTGGCCCGCTTCGGGGCGTGTCAGCAGCCTGCAGCCGTATTGCCGGGCAAAACGGGCGGTGACATCTGGCTCACACAGCTCGTCCCGTCCGCCGCACAGAATGGAGGTGGGCGTGTCCCAGCGGCGCACGGGATGTTCTTTCACATAGCAGTAGTAATCCCAGTACAGCGTTTCTCCGGTGGGTGTTTCTATGGCCCGTTCCCGGCACAGGCGCTCCTGTGTTACGCCGAACCAGCCCATCATGTTTTCAATGAGCCGCCGCATATCCAAGACAGGGGAAAGGAACAGCGCCTGTTCCAGCGGCTCGTCCGCGTAGGCTGCCAGGCTGAAGCAGGCTCCCAGGCTGCAGGCGAACAGGCCCACGTGCGCCCAGCGCTTTTTGGCGTACCCCATCACGGCCCTAAGCTCGGGTACGCAGACTTGTATCCTGCACGGCGCAGGCTCGTCTTTGCGGCCGCCGTGTCCGGGCAGATCGAAGCTGAGCACCTGCAGCGCCCGGGCGGACGCGGCTTCGGCAAGCAGCTGAATGGGCGTATCGGCTTTGTGGGACAAATTGCCGTGGACGGCAACGACCGCCCCATCGCCCGGCGGTCCCCACACGAGGGCGGGGATTCCGCCCAGATCGAGTTGTTCTGTCTGCATAAAGCTCCTTCTCCGGATAAAACGGGCCGTGGACGTTTTCCGGCCCATGATCAGAGACGGAAAACAAGAAAACCCGTGCCGCATTGCCAGGAAGGCATTGCGGCACGGGTTGTGTTGCATGGATCGCAGCCTTCGCGCGGAAAGCTGGCAAGCGGAAATTTAGCGCTTGCTGAACTGCGGCGCGCGACGTGCGGCCTTGAGGCCGTATTTCTTGCGCTCCTTCATGCGCGGATCGCGCGTCAGGAAGCCGGCTTTCTTCAGTTCGCCGCGCAGGTTCTCGTCATAAACGAGCAGCGCGCGGGACAGGCCGTGGCGGATGGCGCCCGCCTGGCCGGAAACACCGCCGCCCGCAACGCGCACGACGATGTCGAATTTGCCCTCGACGCCCGCGACAGCCAGCGGCTGCCGCACGATGAGCTTCAGGGTCTCAAGACCGAAATAATCGTCGATATCACGGTCGTTGATGGTGATCTTGCCGGTGCCGTTGTACACACGAACGCGGGCAACGGAATTCTTACGACGGCCGGTGCCGTAGAAATAAGGTTTCGTCTCGTACATTCTCATTGCCTCCTATTACAGTGTGTAAGCTTCGGGCTTCTGGGCGGCGTTGTTGTGCTCGGCGCCCTTGTAGACGCGCAGGCGCTTCAGCGCGGCGGCGCCCAGGGTGTTGCCGGGCAGCATGCCCTTCACGGCCAGCATCATGGCCTTATCGGATTTCTCGGCCATCAGCGTGCGGTACTGCACGGCTTTCATGCCGCCGATCCAGCCGCTGTGGTGGTAGTAATACTTCTTGTCCAGCTTGCTGCCGGTAAGGACAGCCTGGTCGCAGTTGATGATGATCACATGGTCGCCGCAATCGACATTGGGCGTGAAGGTGACCTTATTTTTGCCGCGGAGCAGCACGGCGGCAGTGGCGGCGGTGCGGCCCAGGGGCTTGCCGGCGGCATCGATGATGTACCACTTGCGTTCCACGGTGCCGGGTTTAGCAAGAGTTGTGCTCATGGTGTTTTCCTCCTAATAGTCTCTACAAACAATCGAAAGGCCCGTGCAAACAGGCGCAAGATTGATTATAGCGGATGCCCGGCGCCGCGTCAACCCCTTTTTTGCATTTTTTTGATTTAGAAAGCGAGCGCTTTAAAATGCTCTGTTTTGCTCTTGAATGCTCTTGAATGCTCACGTGCTGTTTTTATAAAAATTTGCCCGCTTTTTGTTTACTCTGCCCACGAAAATGTTATACTGGAAGAAGCGGATAAGGCGGCATGCCATAAAGATAAAGGAAGGCCGGTGGATACGATGGAATTTGAACGGCGCTGCTGGGCCGAGGTGGACCTCGGCGCGCTGCGGCACAACTTTAAGCTGGTGCGGGAAAGGGCCGGGGATGCGGCGGTGATGGCCGTGGTAAAGGCCGATGCATACGGCCACGGCGACGCGGTGGTGGCCCCGCTTCTGGAGCAGGAGGGCGCGGACCAGTTTGCGGTGTCCGGCTTTGGCGAGGCGGTGTGCCTGCGCCGGGCGGGCGTTACGAAGCCCATCCTGATCCTGGGTTATACCGGCGTGCAGAACGCGGCCGCGCTGGCCGTGGGCGGCATCAGCCAGACGGTGTTCTCGCTGGAATATGCGCGGGCGCTTTCGGAGGCCGCGCTGCGTGCGGGCGTGGCGGTGCGCGTGCATTTGAAAGTAGACACGGGCATGGGCCGCATCGGCTTTACGGCGGACGACGATATGGAGCGTGCCGTGGCGGAGATGGCCGAGGCCTGTGCGCTGCCGGGGCTTGTGCCCGTGGGTGTCTTTACGCATTTCGCCGCGGCGGACAGCACCGCGCCGGAGGATATCGCCTATACGCGCCGCCAGTACGATATTTTGTGCGCGGCAGTGGAGGAGATGGCCGCCCGGGGCTGTACCTTTGCGGTGAAGCATTGCTGCAATTCGGCGGGTACCTTCGCCTGGCCGGAGTTCCATCTGGACATGGTGCGGCCGGGCATCATCCTGTACGGCGAACAGCCCTCGGCTGATACGGTGCTGCCCGGGCTTGTGCCCGCGCTGCGCCTGCGCGCGGCGGTATCCATGGTGAAGGAACTGGCGGCGGGCGACGCCGTCAGCTACGGCTGCACCTTCCGCGCGCCAAAGCCCATGCGCGCGGCCACGCTGGCCGTGGGCTACGCGGACGGTTATCCGCGGGCGCTGTCGGGCCGGGGCACGGTCTCGCTGCACGGCAGGCCGGCGCGGGTGTTGGGCCGGGTGTGTATGGACCAGATCGTTGTGGACGTGACAGACATCCCGGACGTGAAGGCCGGGGATGCGGCTATTGTGTTCGGCGGCGGCGCGGCGGACAGCGTAGACGACGTGGCCCGCATGACGGGCACCATCAATTATGAAGTGCTGTGCGACGTGGGGCGCCGCGTGCAGCGCGTATATGTGGAAAACGGCGCAGAAGTGGAATTGGTGGACTATCTGAAAGGGGAATAGACGATGCGGGAGCTGCTTGTTGTGATTGACTACCAGAACGATTTTGTAACGGGCGCGCTGGGCAACCCGGCCGCCGCCGCGCTGGAGCCGGGCATTGCCGCGCGGGTGGCCGCGCAGTTGGAAAGGGGCGGCCGCGTGCTGTTTACCCGGGATACCCACGGCACGGATTACCTGAACACGCGGGAGGGCCGCTTTCTTCCCGTGGCGCACTGCATTAAGGGCAGCCAGGGCTGGGGCCTGTACGGCTCATTGTCGCAGTATGAGACGGGCGTACGGGACGGCGTGTCCATTGTGGACAAGCCCACATTCGGCTGCGCGGCGCTGCCAGCCGAGGCAGAGGCGCTGTGCGGCGGCGCGCCGGACAGCATTGAGATCTGCGGCGTGGTGACGGACATTTGTGTGGTGAGCAACGCCGTTTTGCTGCATTCGGCCTTTCTGAATGCCCGCGTGGCGGTATTGAAGGACCTGTGCGCCGCCGCCACGCCCGAGGGGCACGCCCGTGCGCTGGCCCTGCTGGCGGGTATGGGGTATGAGATTGTGTGACAAAGCGCCCGGGGCGCAATGAAGAAAACAGGAAAGCGCGGACGCTTCGATGCGTCCGCGCTTTTGTTTTGTGTAAAACGGCTCAGGAATATTTTTTCACAACGGCGGCCATCTCGTCCCAGCGGGCCTCCATGTCGCGCACCAGCTTGAACTGGGTGCGGCAGCGGTCCAGGTTCTGTCCGTCCCGGTGGATCTTGAAGTAGGTGTCGCCCTCCAGATAGTCCGTCAGGAAGCGGATGCCGCACTCCAGCGTCATCAGCTTCGCGCCCCAGGGCAGGTACTCCTTCTCTGCGTCCGTCAGCGTGCCGGCCGCGCCCTCGAGAAAGCCCTTGGTGTAAATATCAAACAGCGGAAGGTCGAAATTCACCTTGGAAAGATCGCGCTCGTCCTCGGCGGAATGGTTCGCGCCGAAGCGGATGGAATCGCCGAAATCATTGATGGACAGGCCCGGCATCACGGTGTCCAGGTCAATGACGCAGATGCCCTCGCCGGTATCCTTGTCGATGAGGATGTTATTGAGTTTGGTGTCGTTGTGCGTCACGCGCAGGGGCAGCCTGCCGGCGCGCAGCGCCTCCAGCGCCACGCTGCAATCCGCCGCATGGGCCTTTACGAACGCGATCTCCGGCGCGCAGTCCTTCGCGCGGCCCAGCTTGTCCGCAGCCAGCGCCTTTTCAAAATTGGCGAGGCGGTTTTCAGTGTCGTGGAATTTTTCAATGGTCTCGAACAGGGTATCGGCGGGATAATCCTTCAGCATGCGTTGGAAATTGCCGAACGCCTTGGCGGAAGCATAGAACAGCTCCGGCGTTTCTGCTTTCTGCAGGCACAGCGTATTTTCCACAAAGGGATACACGCGCCATGCGCCGCCCTCGCTGTCGGTGAAATATGCCGCGCCGTTTTTGGTGCGCAGCACCGTCATGGTTTCCCGCGCCGCGTCGCCGCCGTCTTTCTCAATGAGATCGCGCAGATAGTCCGTCACGCCCACGATGTTTTGCATGAGCTGGTCCGGGTGCTTGAATGCGGCGGCGCTCATGCGCTGGAGGATGTAGCGCACGCAGTCGCCTTCTGCCGTCTGGGTGTATACGCAGAACGTGTCGTTGATATGGCCCTGGCCGAAGCGCGCCGCGCCTACGACCTCGCCCGCGAACGCATAGGCGGCAAGCACTTCGGAGAGCGTGTTTTCAGCGGGATTTGCCATGCTTACACCTCCCACAGATTGTCGGGGTACAGGCCCTGCGCCGTTTTTTCGGCAATGGCCGCCACCACCACGGGCTTATCTTCTTTGTAGGTCACGCCGTACCACTTGTCGCGGCTGTGCAGTACCTTCACCTGCGCCTTCTCCTCGGCGATGAGCTGGCTCACCACGCTGGGGAGGAAGTACTCACCCTTAAGGGGGTTCGTTTTCAGCGCGTTGTCCAGAAACGCCGCAAAGCGGGCCCCGGTCTCGGCCAGAAAGCTCCGGGTAAAGCCCCACATGTTCATGGATACGATGGTGTCGCCGGGCAGGTCCGTCCAAGTGGCGCCGTCATCCTCCGTGAAGCGCGCGCCTGCTGCGGTTTTTTCGATGTGGGTGCGCTCGGTGACGCTGTCCAGATAGCCCTCCGCATTCGTCACGCAGATGCCGCGGGCTACGTGGCCGTTTTCGGTTACCGTGTTCTCCAGCAGATAGCCGACCATGGCGTATTCATATTTGCCGTCCCGGTCCGGGTTGGCGAGCAGGTAATCGTAGATCTTCTGGAACGCCTCGGGGCCGTAATAGTCGTCGGCGTTGATCACGGCGAACGGGCCGTCGATGACGTCCCGGGCCGACAGGATGGCGTGGCTGGTGCCCCAGGGCTTGACGCGGCCTTCGGGCACGGCGTAGCCGGCGGGCAGGTCGTCCAGCTGCTGGAACGCATAGCGCACGTCCATCACTTTGGACAGGCGGTCGCCGATGGCGGCCTTGAAGTCGGCCTCGATCTCGTGCTTGATGATGAACACCACGGTCTCGAAGCCCGCGCGGCGGGCGTCGAAGATGGAATAGTCGATGATGAGCTGGCCGTGGCCGCCCACCGGGTCGATCTGCTTGAGGCCGCCGTAGCGGCTGCCCATGCCGGCGGCCATAACAACGAGTACAGGTTTGTTCATTGCGTTATTCTCCTTTTTGCTCCGATTCTTGTATCCAAGGGCGAGCGCGGCTCAGCCCTTGTAGCCGTTGGGGTTCATGCTCTGCCATTTCCAGCTGGAGGCACACATCTCTTCAATGCCGTACTCGGCCGTCCAGCCCAGCTCGTCCCGGGCCTTGGCGGGGTCCGCGTAGCATTCGGCAATGTCGCCGGGGCGGCGCGGGTCGATGACATAGGGCAGGTCCTTGCCGCAGGCCTTGCTGTATGCTTTGATGACGTCCAGCACGCTGTAGCCCTTGCCCGTGCCCAGGTTGCAGATGAACAGGCCGCAGTTCGAAGCCAGCTTTTTCAGCGCCGCCACATGGCCGCGGGCCAGGTCCACCACATGGATATAATCGCGCACGCCGGTGCCGTCGGGCGTGGGGTAATCGTTGCCAAACACATGCACCTTTTCCAGCGTGCCCACGGCCACCTTGGCGATGTAGGGCACCAGATTGTTGGGGATGCCGTTGGGGTCCTCGCCGATGAGGCCGCTTTCATGAGCGCCGATGGGGTTGAAATAGCGCAGCAGGGCCACATTCATCGTGGGGTCCGCCTTGCAGTAATCCTTTAAAATCTGCTCCATCATCACCTTGGTGGTGCCGTAGGGGTTGGTGGTGGCGCCGGTGGGGAAGTCCTCGGTGATGGGCACGCTGGCCGGGTCTCCGTAAACCGTGGCGGAGGACGAGAACACAAAGTTTTTTACATTGTATTTGCGCATGGCGTTCAGCACCGTCAGCGTGCAGCCCAGGTTGTTGGTGTAATATTCCAGCGGCTTTTGAACGCTTTCACCCACGGCCTTGTATGCCGCGAAATGGATGACGGCGTCGATCTCCGGATGGGAGGCGAACAGCGCGTCCACGGCCTCGCCGTCGCACAGGTCCACATTGACGAAGGGGACCTTTTTGCCGCTGATCTGTTCCACGCGGCGCAGGGCCTCCTCGCAGGAATTGTACAGATTGTCGGCCACGATGATCTCATAACCCGCTTTCATCAGCTCGATGCAGGTGTGGCTGCCGATGTATCCGGCGCCCCCGTTTACCAAAATCGCCATAGTTGCCAGCTCCTTTTCTGTTTTGTTTTTCACGCGTTGCTTTTGTGCTGCCCGGAACACTCTTCATTGCTTTTCATTGTAGCCGCTCCGGGCAGCGTGTTAAATAGATTTTTTAATACAATATTTGCACAATTGAACTATGCAAGGCCGCAGGAATCCCGAATATTTGCACAAACGTCCACGATGGCGAAAAACTCATTCCGTACGGTTTTTGGTGGCCAGAATTTTGACGCTGGAGGCGTATTCGCTGGGCGTCATGCCCGTAACCTTTTTGAAATGGCGGGAGAAATAGTGGATGGAGTTATAGCCCAGCAGCGCGGCGATCTCGGTGAAATTGTGCGTGCCCTCCCGGATCATGCGCTTGGCCGCGTCGATCTTCAGCGTGCCGAAGTATTCCATTGCGCCGCCGCCCGTCTTTTCCCGGAAGATTTTTTGCAGATAGCTGCGGCCCACCAGATTGTCCCGGCAGATATCCGAGAGCGTCAGGCGTTTTGCGATGTTGTCCTCCAGATATTGGCTCACACGGTCGATGAATTCCTGCTGTGTGCGTTCCCGGATGAGGCTGGTGGGCTTTGCGGCGGCC
The DNA here is from genome assembly GCF_017421385.1 of Ruthenibacterium sp. Classification (NCBI taxonomy): domain Bacteria; kingdom Bacillati; phylum Bacillota; class Clostridia; order Eubacteriales; family Oscillospiraceae; genus Ruthenibacterium; species Ruthenibacterium sp. The sequence continues at coordinate 28,545 of NZ_JAFOIN010000080.1, forward strand.
GCGGCCTCGTCCGCGCCGCGGCGGATGAAGCCGATGAGCAGCTGCTCGATGCTGCTTCCGATGAGCTGCTCGGCGCCGAAGGGCGCATCCTCCCGCCGGGCCAGCTGCATGGTCTGCGGGTCGTTGAGCGGCGTGGAGAATGCGGCCTCGCCCTCCTCCACGATGCGCGCCAGCAGGGCGCGGCCGGAATCGCCCACGCTCAATACTCTGTTTTCAAAAAAACGCATGGCCTCGCCGTGGCAGACAAAACCCACCACAACAAGATTGGGCGCCACCACACCGTTGGCCGAGAGCGCGTGGAACTCGCCCGGTTTATGGAAAATGATCTGCCCTTTCTTCAAATGCTGCACCACGTCCCCGGCGCGCACATCCAGCTCACCCTTGTCCACATACAAAAATTCCCAGAAATCGTGGCACTCCCCTTCAAAATAGTAATTGCTGGAATATTCAAAATAATGCACGGAGACGATATCGTCCACCGCCAGCGGCCGCTGCAGCCGTATGGCCTCGTAGCCCATGCCAGTATTCCGCCTTTCTGTCAGACTGTTACATTATAATCTATTAAAGCATATACGGACGATTGTGTAAAGATAAATGAACAAAAGTACAACTGTTGTTATTCCGGATGTCCCTCCCGCGCGGCCCGCTGCCGCTTCCGGTATTCCATAGGGCTGATGCCTTCCAGCTTACGGAAACTCTGGGAGAAGTAACTGGGGGAGGAAAAACCCAGCATGTGGGAGATCTGGGACAGGGAGTGATTGGTGTCCGCCAGCAGGTAGCGGCTTTCCTCGATGCGCCGTCCGATCAGATAATTGATGGGCGACACGCCGTATTCTTTGCTGAAGGAGTGGACAAGATAGTATTTGTTCACATGCGTCAGTTCCGCCAGCTGGTCCAGAGAAATATTTTCTTTAAAATTGCTGTCGATGTACCGCCGGGCCTCGGCGCATTCCTTGCTGGACTGTTGGGCGGGCGTGACCGTGAGGGAAAAATCCGTGTGGCGCATCAGCTTAACGACCAGAACCTCCAGAAGATCCTGGCAGACGACTTCGTAACCTGCGGATTTCTGCTCGATCTCCCGCAGCATGCCCCGCAGATAGGGCAGAATATCCTCGCGTCCGCTGTGGAAGTTGAATGCGCTGTACCGCCTGTCACCGTTTTCGTCCGCGGCGAATTCCATGCCCTCAACGCCCAGCACGATATATTCCAGCGGGCTGGCGTTCAGGCTTACCTCCGTGTGCTCCACATTGGGGTTGACGATGACAAGGTCGTCCGGAGAGACGGGAATCAGCTTTTCCGCCACTTTGAACTGCCCCATGCCGCCAACCACATAGAAAAGCTCGGTGCAGGCGTGGGTATGCATCAGGCTGTGCCAGTCGCCCCCGTATTTGGCGGTGCTCACGTACAGCAGTTTGGTGACGTCCCGGTCCACAGGGCTGACGCCGGGGGTGTTTACCTCGTATCGTTTGTTGCTCATGACGGTTTTCCCAACTTTCTTTCGTGCGCCGCATGCAGAAACGGCCAAGTATAAATTTTCGCAAGATTATTTTATAAATATTGCTTTTGCTTAAGCAAAGTTGCTGCCGTTAACCATTATAATACTTTTGGGAACCGGGCGCAAATATTTTGCGCGAAAGCCATAAAGCGCTGTTTGTGAAAAAATAATCTGCAATTGAACACATTCGGAAAGATGAACAAACACAAAAAGCTTGTTTTGTGGATACTGTGCATAAAAATTACAAAAGTAAGTCAAAATTAATATCGCAGATGATAAAAAGACAAGATAAATAAAAAATGGAGCAAGAATATTGTTGAATGCGAAAAGGGAAAAGATATACTAAAGGGGACGGATGCACCGGGCGCAAGGCCCGGCGCAAACAAACGCGAACAAGATTTTCAGGAGGTAAACTATGAAAAAGCTACTTAGCATTATGCTGGTGCTCACCATGGCGCTCACCCTGCTCGCCGGCTGCGGCGGCTCCGGCTCGTCTTCGGCGCCGGCGGCAAGCTCCGGCTCCACGGCTGGCAGCTCTTCGGCGCCCGCTGAGCAGACGCTGAAGGTGGCCGCCATCGAGACGGCCTATGGCAGCGACATGTGGAAAGAAGTGTGCGCGGCGTTTGAGGCTGCCAACCCCGGCGTTACGGTTGAACTGACGACCGACAAGAAGCTGGAGGATGTTATCGGTCCGAGTATGAAGGCCGGCGATTATCCCGACGTCATCCATCTGGCCACGGGCCGCGAGGCGGCTTTGACCGAAACGTTCATTAAAGACAACGGCATTCTGGACATTACCGATGTGCTGGACATGACGGTGCCCGGTGAGGACGTCAAGGTGAAGGATAAAATTGCGGGTGGCTTCACGGATTCCTCCCTGACCAATCCGTATGGCGACGGCAAAACGTATCTGGCGCCCATGTTCTACAGCCCCTGCGGCCTGTTCTATAACGCCGGCCTGCTGGAAGAAAAGGGCTGGGAAGTGCCCGCCACCTGGGATGAGATGTGGGAGCTGGGCGACAAGGCGAAGGCCGAAGGCATCAGCCTGTTTACCTACCCCACCACCGGTTACTTCGACGCTTTCTTCTACGCTCTGATGTACACGGCGGGCGGCCCCGAGTTCTTCGACAAGGCCACGCGTTATGAAGAAGGCATCTGGGACACCGAGGAGGCCAAGACCTGCTTCGACATTGTTGCCAAGCTGGCCGAGTACACCGAGCCTACCACCCCGGCCAATGCCAACGACGACAACTTTACAAAGAACCAGCAGCTTGTGCTGGACAATAAGGCCATCTTTATGCCCAACGGCACCTGGATCGTGGGCGAGATGGCGGAAGCGCCCCGCGCCGATGGCTTTAAATGGGGCTTCACGGCCCTGCCCGCTGTGAAAGAGGGCGGCGACCGTTACAGCTACACCTGGTTCGAGCAGGCCTGGATCCCGGCGGCAGCCGAGCATCAGGACCTTGCCAAGCAGTTCATCGCCTACCTGTACAGCGACGAAGCCGCGGCCATCTTTGCCAAGGCGGGCGCCATCCAGCCCATCGTGGGCCTGGCGGAAACGCTGGAGGGCGACAACAAGATGTTCTATTCCATTTATGACAACGGCGCGAAGGCCGCACTGGGCAGCTTTGCCGCCACTGAGGCCATCGAGGGCCTCGATACCCGCAGCGTCTGGTTCGACCCCGTCAACAGCCTTGTGACGGGCGACAAGACCGAGCAGGATTGGATCGACGGCGTGAAAGCCGCCAGCGATCAGCTGCGCGCGGCGCTGAAATAAGCGCTCGGAAACAGAACGATTTGTAAGTACGTGAAAGTAACGGTGAGTAGAGAAACCTGCTCACCGTTACTTTTTGAAGCGGACGCGGGAGCGTCCGGCATCATGGAGAAAGGAAGATGCGCGCATGGATAAGCAGAAAGGGCGCGGACGGTTTGTATTCCTCTGCCTGGCCCCGGCCGTGATCCTGTTCACGGTGTTCATGGTGATCCCCACCATCAACGTGTTCCGCATGTCGCTTTATAAATGGGGCGGATATTCCGCCAACCAGGAATTTGTCGGCCTGGACAATTTCAAGAAGCTGTTTGCGGACCCTAAATTTTACCAGTCCTTCCAGAATACGATCCTGCTGATCGTCATTGTCACCATCATTACATTTGCGTTCGCCCTGGTATTTGCGGCGATCCTCTCGCGGGAAAAGATCAAGGGGCAGAATTTCTTCCGCGTGATCTTCTACATCCCGAATATCCTGTCTGTGGTCGTTATCAGCGCCATTTTCAGCGCCATTTATGACCCGAACAACGGTATGCTCAACAGCCTGATCGCCCTGTTCCGTGAACCCGGCGAGGTGCCTACGCTGTGGCTGGGCAACCAGCAGCTCGTGATTTACAGCATTGCCATCGCGCTGGTCTGGCAGGCCATTGGCTACTACATGGTGATGTATATGGCCAGCATGGCCAGTATTCCCGAGAGCATTTACGAAAGCGTCAACCTGGACGGCGCGGGCCGTGTCAAAACATTTTTTTCCATCACGATCCCGCTGGTGTGGACAAACATCCGAACGACGCTCACGTTTTTCATCATCAGTACCATCAACCTGTCGTTCCTGTTCGTCAAGGCGATGACCAGCGGCGGGCCGGACGGCGCCAGCGAGGTCATCCTGAGCTATATGTATAAGCAGGCGTACACCAACTCGAGCTACGGCTACGGTATGGCCATCGGCGCTGTGGTGTTCATCTTTTCGTTCGCGCTTTCCGCCATCGTCAACAAGGTGACGAAGCGCGAGCCGCTGGAATTTTAAGGAGGGGACGGTATGAACAAAGACATCAAATTGAAAAAAAGCTCCTCCGGAGATACGCTGTATCGTGTGTTCATTTACGTGGCTCTCATTACACTGGCCGTCACAATCATCGTTCCCGTGGCGTGGGTGTTCATGGCATCCGTCAAGCAGAACAGCGAGTTTTACGGCAACCCCTGGACGCTGCCTGCCGGGTTCTACTGGCAGAACTTTGTGGATGCCTGGACAAAGGCACGCATGGGCGAATACATGCTCAATTCCGTCGTTGTCACGGCGCTTGCGCTGGGTATCCTGCTTATCGTTGCGCTGCCCGCCGCATATGTGCTCTCCCGCTTTAATTTTCGCGGCAGGGGCTTTTTCAACACGGCGTTCATGGGCGGCCTGTTCATCAATGTCAACTATATCGTCGTGCCGATCTTCCTGATGTTTGTGGACGGCGATAAAATGCTGCGCAAGGTGTTCGGCACAGGCTTTTTCCTGAACAATATTTTCGTGCTGGCGCTGGTATATGCGGCTACGGCGCTGCCGTTCACCATCTATCTGTTGTCCGGCTATTTTGCTACGCTGCCCAAGGCGTATGAAGAAGCCGCTTATGTGGACGGCGCGGGTTACGGCAGGACCATGCTGCGCATTATCATGCCCATGGCTCAGCCCAGCATCATTACCGTCATTCTGTTCAACTTTCTCTCGTTCTGGAACGAGTACATCATTGCCATGACGATGCTCACGGACCCCAACGGCGGCAAAACGCTGCCCGTGGGCCTGATGAACCTGATGCGCGCACAGAATGCGGCGGCGCAGTACGGGCAGATGTATGCGGGCCTTGTGCTTGTGATGCTGCCTACATTGATCCTATATATCTGCGTACAGAAGAAACTTACCCAGGGCATGACGCTCGGCGGCCTGAAGGGCTGAGCGGCGGCCACAGCCAGAGAGGAGAAACGAATATGGATTTTCTCAGGGAAAACAAAGCGCTGCGCTTTATTTTGGCGCTGGCGGTGTTTGCGCTGTGCCTGTGGCTCGTTGTCAGCGGGCAGCAGCTCACGGGTACGCCCGGCGGGCTTTTGCGCATGCTGGCCGGTCTGGCCGGTCTTCTGGGGCTGCTGTTTCTGTACAACAAACCCTTCGCGGGTTAGCATGCAGCCTTACATCGATTGACGAGGAGAAAAGCAATGAGTGAAACAAAACGCAAAGGGCGCGTGACGATCCCAACAGACGTGGATGTGGTGCCCGAGACGCTGGAGATCCTGGAGCGCTGGGGCGCAGACGCCATCCGGGACTGTGACGGAACGGATTACCCCGAGGCGCTGAAAAGCGTGGACGCGAAGGTGTATTCCACCTATTACACGACCCGAAAGGACAATGCCTGGGCCAAGGCAAACCCGGACGAGGTGCAGCAGTGCTACATCATGACGGGCTTTCATACAGCCGTGGCCGATTCGCTTTCCATCCCGCTGATGCAGGGCATCAGCCCGGAGCTGATGGCCGTGAACACCCGAGACGACATCAAGCGCTGGTGGGAGGTCGTGGACCGCACCGCCGGCCGCGTGGTGCCCCCGCAGGACTGGAGTTATGACGAAAAGAGCGGGAACGTAACAGTACATGCTGTAGAAAGATTTCACGAATATACGGTGAGTTTTCTTGCGTATCTGATCTGGGACCCGGTGCACATGTACAACGCCGTCACCAACGGCTGGAAAAACTTCGAGCACCAGATCACCTTTGACGTGCGCCAGCCCAAGACCCGCAGGTACACGATGGAGCGCCTGCGCAAATTTATCGCGGAGCACCCGTATGTGAACGTCATCCGCTACACCACGTTCTTCCACCAGTTCACGCTGGTGTTCGATGAGCTGCAGCGAGAAAAATACGTGGACTGGTACGGTTATTCTGCCAGCGTGTCTCCGTATATTCTGGAGCAGTTCGAGCGGGAGGCTGGCTACAAATTCCGGCCCGAATTCATCATCGACCAGGGTTATTACAACAACCAGTACCGCGTGCCCTCGAATGAATTCAAGGACTTCCAGGCGTTCCAGCGGCGCGAGGTGGCAAAACTGGCCAGGGAAATGGTGGACATCACCCACGAGCTGGGCAAGGAAGCCATGATGTTTCTGGGCGACCACTGGATCGGCACCGAGCCGTTCATGGAGGAGTTCAAAAGCATTGGCCTGGACGCCGTGGTGGGCAGCGTGGGCAATGGCAGCACGCTACGCCTTATCAGCGATATTCCGGGCGTGAAATATACCGAGGGCCGCTTTTTGCCTTACTTCTTCCCGGACACCTTCCACGAGGGCGGCGACCCTGTGCGGGAGGCCAAGGAAAACTGGGTGACGGCGCGGCGCGCCATCCTGCGCAAGCCCATCGACCGCATCGGTTACGGCGGATACCTGAAGCTGGCCTGTGCGTTCCCGGAATTCATCGATTATGTGGAGAGCGTGTGCAATGAGTTCCGCGAGCTGTACGACAACATCAAGGGCACGACGCCATACTGTGTAAAAACCGTGGCGGTGCTGAACTGCTGGGGCAAAATGCGCGCCTGGGGCTGCCATATGGTGCACCACGCGCTGTACCAGAAGCAGAATTACAGCTATGCGGGCGTAATTGAGGCGCTTTCGGGCGCGCCGTTCGACGTGCGGTTCATCAGCTTTGACGACCTGCGCGCGGACGCCCATGTGCTGGACGGCGTGGACGTGCTCATCAATGTGGGCGACGGCGACACGGCCCACACCGGCGGCGGCGAATGGGAGAACCCGGCCGTGGCGGCCGCTGTGCGCGGCTTCGTGTACAATGGCGGCGGCATCGTCGGCGTGGGCGAACCATCGGGCCACCAGTACGAGGGACATTATCTGCAGCTGGCCGGCGTACTGGGCGTGGAGAAGGAAACGGGCTTCACGCTGGGCTACGACAAATACAACTGGGACGAGCATCCCGGCCACTTCATTCTGGAGGACTGCACGAAGCCGGTGGATTTCGGCGAGGGAAAAAAGGGCATCTACGCGCTGCCGGACACGGAGATCCTGGTGCAGCGGGAAAAAGAGGTGCAGATGGCCGTGCATGCGTTTGGCAAGGGCCGGGCGGTGTACATCAGCGGCCTGCCGTACAGCTTTGAAAACAGCCGCGTTTTGTACCGCAGCATCCTGTGGAGCGCCCACGATGAAGAAAGCCTGCACAAGTGGTTCAGCAGCAACTTCAACGTGGAGGTACACGCCTATGTGAAGAACGGCAAGTACTGCGTTGTGAACAACACCTACGAGCCGCAGAGCACCGTTGTTTACAAGGGCGACGGCACAAGCTTTGCGCTGGATATGGCGGCCAACGAGATCAAATGGTACGAGATATGATGCCGCCGCTGTGACGGCATGAGGGCAGGGCGCTCCGCCGCGGCGAAAGGCCGCGGCGCGGGCGCCCCGTTTTTGAATGAACGCGGCGCTTCCCCGCGCGTGCCGCTGTGCGGAACGCGCCCGCGGCCCGGATTGCACGATCGTACAATCCCTATGGAAAATGTGTGAATACGATGTAAATCTTTTGTCTTTTCGGCTCATTTTCCGTAAAACAGCTTGAGCTTTTTTTAACAAAGAGGTATAATAAATCCAAATCGCATTTTATTGGAAAGCGGGGGCAGGCCCCGCGATGCGAAAGGAAGCGCGGGCCATGGGCGCGCGTTTCAAAACAGAGGGAATTACATTAAAGAAAGGTGATTTGATTATGGCATTGACAAGCAACCAGCATGTTCTGGACTGGGTCAAAGAGATGGAAGAGCTCATGACCCCGGACAAAACCATCTGGATCGACGGTTCGGAAGGCCAGCTGCGCGCCCTGCGTGAGCAGGCGTTCGCCACGGGCGAGCTGACGGAGCTGAACCAGGAGGAGCTGCCCGGCTGCGTGCTGCACCATACCGCGAAAAACGACGTGGCCCGCGTGGAGGACCGCACGTTCATCTGCACCTCCAACAAGGCGGACGACTGCATGATGGTCAACTGGATGGACCCCAACGAAATGAAGGCCAAGCTGCTGCCCCTGTACAAAAATGTGATGGCGGGCCGCACCATGTACGTTATTCCTTACTGCATGGGCCCCATCGGCAGCCCGTTCTCCAAGGTCGGCGTTGAAGTGACCGACTCCATCTACGTTGTGCTGAACATGGATATCATGACCCGCGTGGGTGTGAAGGCCCTGCGTCAGCTGGGCGATTCCAACGATTTCGTGCGCGGCCAGCATGCCCGTGCGGACATCGACCCGGAGAACCGCTACATCGTCCAGTTCCCCGAGGACAACGCCATCTGGTCCATCAACTCCGGCTACGGCGGAAACGTGCTGCTGGGCAAAAAATGCTTCGCACTGCGCATCGCCAGCTACCAGGGCTACAAGGAAGGCTGGATGGCCGAGCACATGCTGATCCTCGGCATCGAGGACCCGCAGGGCAACGTGGACTACATCACCGCCGCGTTCCCCTCTGCCTGCGGCAAAACCAACCTGGCCATGCTCATCCCGCCCGAAGTGTATGCCAAGCAGGGCTACAAGGTGTGGACGGTGGGCGACGATATCGCCTGGATGCACATTGGCGACGACGGCCGCCTGTATGCCATCAACCCGGAGAACGGCTTCTTCGGCGTGGCTCCCGGCACCAACGAGAAATCCAACCCCAACGCCCTGCACACCACGATGAAGGGCACCATTTTCACCAACGTTGCGCATAACCTGGAGAACAACACCGTGTGGTGGGAAGGTCTGGACAAGAACCCGCCTGAGGATGTTCAGGAGTGGACGGGCCTGGCCGTGGACGGCAAGGAGTACATTGCAAACGGCGGCAAGCTGGCCCACCCCAACAGCCGCTTCACCGCTCCGGCCGCGAACTGCCCCTGCCTGTCCAAGGAGTTCAACAACCCCAACGGCGTACCTGTCACCGCGATGGTGTTCGGCGGCCGCCGCGCCAAGACGGCTCCGCTGGTCTACCAGTCCTTCAGCTGGGCGCACGGCGTGTATGTCGGCTCTGCCATGGCTTCTGAGACAACTGCCGCCGCTGCCGGCGCTGTGGGCGTTGTCCGCCGCGATCCGATGGCCATGCGTCCGTTCTTCGGCTACAATGTGGGCGATTACTTCGCGCACTGGCTGGAGATGGGCAAGAAGCTGGGCGACAAGGCGCCGAAGATCTTCAACGTCAACTGGTTCCGCACCGACGACGAAGGCCACTTTATTTGGCCGGGCTTCGGCGACAACATGCGCGTGCTGATGTGGATTCTGAAGCGCTGCAAGGGCGAGGCTGAGGCTGTTGAGACGGCCATCGGCTACGAGCCCAAGCCCGAGGATATCGACATCACCGGTCTGGACGGCGTCACCGTTGACACCATCAAGGGCCTGCTGGATGTGGATAAGGAGCTGTGGCTGGAAGACGTGAAGGGTGTTGAGGAACTGTACGCCCAAATCGGCGACCATGTTCCCGCCGAGCTGCACGCCGAGGCTGCCGCCCTGCGCGAGCGCCTTTCCAAATAATTCCCTCTGTTTTCAAACGCCCCCGCTGCAAAAGCAGCGGGGGCGTTTTTGTGCTTGGAAAAATTTTTGAAAACCATTGACATATATAGGACATCGATATATACTAAACAATAGAATATATAGATAATCTATATAAATGACCGCCGTGCACAGCACGGGGCAAAAGGGAGGAATTTACATGGCGGCGGGAAAAAACCTTGTGCCGGGCTCGGCCCAGATGCTGCTGCTGCGCCTGCTGGCGGAGCGGGACATGTATGGGTATCAGATGATCGAGGAGCTGGCACAGCGCTCCAACGATACATTCGCGCTGAAGGCGGGGACGCTGTATCCCATTCTGCATGCGCTGGAGGCGGACGGCAGCATTGAAAGCTATGAACAGCCGGGCGGCGCGGCCACAGCAGGCAAGCCGCGGCGCTACTACCGTATCACCAGGGCCGGGCGTGGTGCGCTGGAGGCGCAGCAAACGGAGTGGCGCCGGGTGTCCCGGGCGATCAACGCTGTGTTGGAAACAATGGATGCTCGCGCAGGGGTGGTGCTGTAATGGGACAGACGCGAAAGGAATGGCTGCAGACCGTCACAGCCCAGCTGCGCTGCCGCCGTGCGGTGCCGGGTGTGGAGCGGGAGCTGGAGAATCATCTCAGCGAACAGTATAACGCCTTTGTGGCTCAAGGCTGCGCGCCGGAAGAAGCCGAGCACAGGACGGTGGAGAGCATGGGAGACCCGGTGCTGGCAGGCGGCGCGCTGGACCGCGTGCACAGGCCCCGCCCGGCCTGGGGACCGTTTTTTATGGTGGCGGCGCTGTTGCTGGCGGGTGCGCTGCTGCGTTTTTTCTGGAGCGTGCCCGTTTCGGCACAAGGCGTGTACCTGTGGCGCGAGGGCGCGTACCAAAGCCTGGCCGCCGCCTTGGCGGGAATTGCTGTGCTTGCGGCGGTATATTTCTGTATGGATGTGTCCCTGTTGGCACGCTGGACAAAGGCGCTCTATATCGGGCTGGCGGCCGTTTCGGCTTATGGTTTTCTGGCCGGATATACCCTGATGAACGGGCGGCGTCTTTGGACTGTTTGGGGTGTATCTTACGACGCCACTCATTTCAGCATGATTTTTATTCCCATTTACGCGGCCGTGGTGTACCGGCAGCGCGGCCGCGGCTGGGCGGGGCTGCTGGTCAGCGGTTTTGCCATTGTGCCGGGGCTCTGGCTGTGTATCATGGTGCCGCATCTGGCCGCGGCGTGTGTGCTGGGGCTTGCGGGGCTTGCCGTGTGTCTGGTATGCTGCGCAGGCGATTGGTATGGGCTTGGCGGAAAGAAAAGCTTTGCGGTTGTGCTGGGCGTGACAGCGGGCTCTCTTGTGGTGACATTTTTGCTGGTGCTGCTGTTGATGCCGGGTCTGGCCGGGAGCCTTCAGCGGCATCTGGAGGTGCTGCTTGCACCGGATGCAAATGCAGCGGGCGCGGGCTATTGGATGAACGCCCTGCGGCGCATGTGGGACGGGATGCGGTGGCTTGGCCCCGGAGACGGCAGTTTGCCGCTCGGGGAAAAAGCGGCGCTCGGCACCGTGGGAGAATTTGCAGGGAAGGCGGTGCGGGAGCTGCGCGCCGATTACCTGCTGGCTTACGCGGGCTGGCGGTACGGTATTGCCTGCGCCGCAGCGCTGGCCGCAGCTGTCGCGGGCGCGCTGGCATGGCTGTGGCGCACGGCCCTGCGCACCCGCAGCAGCATCGGGCGGCTGTGCGCGGTGGGCTGCTGTGCACTGCTCACGATGCACGGCGTGCTCAACCTGCTCTCCTGTCTGGGCTGGAGTTCCGCGAGAGGGATGCTGCCCTTTTTAGACGGCGGCTGGACGGGTGTAATGCAGGCGGGGCTTGCAGGGCTTTTGCTCTCGGCCTTCCGGCTGGACGACGTGCTGCGCGAGCCGCAGGGAACGTGCGCGCCCAAAGCGCCCGCCCGCCTGGTTCCCGCGGGCCGCTTTGCGTACAGCGACGGCACGCTGCACATCCGGCTTCGGTGAACGGTAAAGTTTTTCTGCGGGCCGTCCCCGGCCCGCAGCCATCGGGATAAACTTTTTTATTGCGGAGAAATCAAAAACCGCATGGCTTTTGCCATGCGGTTTTTGCAGCAATTTACAGGTGTTCACAAATACCGGCGAGAACCTCAATGGATTTTTCCACGCCCAGCTTGCCGGAGTTGATGGCCACGTCGTAGCTGTCGGCCGCGCCCCAGTCGTTGTCCGCGTAGAAGTTGTAGTAATTGGCACGCTGACGGTCCGTCTTTTTGATGAGGGACCGCGCGGCGTCTTCCTCTACATTGCGCACGCGGGAGATGCGCTGGATGCGCAGCTCCATAGGGGCGTGGATGAACACCGAAAGCATGTCCTTGCGCCCGCGCAGGATATAATCCGCACAACGGCCGATGATGACGCACGAATCCTTTTCAGCCATATCGCGGATGGTATTGCTCTGGAACAGGAACAGCTTGTCGTTGGTGAGGTAATCGTTGTAATTGGTGAAATTCATGGCCTGTCCGTGCGTACCCATGGACAGGGAGTACAAAAAGCTGTTGGTGGGCTTTTCGTCCGCCTTTTCAAACAGCTCTTCTACGATGCCGCTCTCCTCGGCCGCCTTTTTCAGGATCTCTTTGTCGTAGAACCGGATGCCCAGCTTTTTGGCCAGGCCCAGCCCAATCTCGCGCCCGCCGCTGCCGAACTGCCTGCCGATGCAAATGACCAAATGCTTCTCCATAAAAGTACAGCCTCCCCTTGAAACGGATTCGAAAGCGGTCCGCCTTCTAGGGCAAGTATACCATATTTTGGCGCGGAGTTCTAGTTCTCGGGCAGAAAGAATTTCGGCGCGGCTTTGCACAAAATGACGGCGCACACGGTGGTGATGAGCAGTTCGGGCAGCATGTAGCTGCCGTTATAGATAAAGCTGTACAGCCAAACGGACATCCCCCTCGCCCATTCGTAGCTTTCCTGGTAGCTGCCCCACAGAAGCGCGCCGGACAAAAAGCTGCACAAAAAGCGGATGACGCACACAGCGGCGGTGCCCGCGGCTACGCCCAGCAGATGGTTTTTGAAGGGCTTGGCGATAACGCCCGCCAGGCCCAGCAGGGTGAAAGCCAGCACGTAGTCCAGCAGAACGACGCCCACAAACGCGGCCACAGTGCCGGCGGGAGGCGCGTAAAAGCCCAGCAGCATCTGCAAAAGGCTGTTGACGAAGCCCGTGGCCAGGCCCCACTTCACGCCGTGACGGAACGAGACGAGGATAAACGGCAGCATGGACACCAGCGTAACGCTGCCGCCGAAGGGCATTTCGAAGATCTTGATCTGCGCGAGTACGGTGCCCACCGCGATCATCAGCGCGCATTCAACAAGCGTTCGGGTGCGGGAATACGATTTTGTTGCCATAGAGAAAAACCCCTTTTTTATGTCGTAACATAAAAACAGGCGCGTCCGCAAACTGCGGGCGCGCCAAAGTTTCCCAATTGCGCATTTCTGCGCCAAAACTTCCTACGCCGGCATTACCCGGATCAGGTAAAGGGTTCATGCACACGCGTACGCGTACAAATCTCAGCCTTTCGGCACCCCTGTTTTTATGTCCGTATGTATTATAGGCGCTGGCGGCGGCGGTGTCAACCGTGTTGAGCGTATTATTTTTCCGGCAGGACGTACCGGGAACGTCAAAAAGGCATTTTTTTCGTATATCCTGCTTGGCAAGCCCGCGTGCGATATGGTATCATTCGCTTGGAAGGCCGCCCGCACAGCGGCGGCCGCCTGCGAAACCGGACGGGCTGTCTGCGGCTGCGGCGCCGTAAAAGGCCCGGTGGTGCCTTGGAATGGTGAACAGGGGAGGATTGCGGCTTTGAACTTCGTTTCGCTGCGCTTTTGTGCGTTTTTCGTTGCGGCGGTTTTTGTTTATTATGTGCTGCCGCGCCGCGCGCGGCAGCCATGGCTGCTTGCGTGCAGCTGCTTTTTCTATATGTGCTGGAATCCGGCCTATATTGTGCTCATCCTGTTTTCCGCGTTCAGCACCTATTTGTGCGGGCGTGCGCTGGCGGTATTGGGTGCGCCGGCCGCCGGGAACCGGGGCAGGCGCAGGGCGGCCATGGCCGTTTCGCTGGCGGCAAATCTGGGAATTCTGTTTTTCTTCAAATATTATAATTTTTTTGCGCAGAGTGCGAACGGTCTGCTGGCTGCGCGGGGCTTCCCCGCCGTACCGCTGCTGGGCGTGCTCCTGCCTGTCGGCATCAGCTTCTACACGTTTCAGGCGATCGGTTACACTGTGGACGTATACCGGGGCAGCGTGTCCGCCGAGCAGCGCTTTTGGCGGTATCTGCTGTTTATCTCCTTCTTTCCGCAGCTGGTGGCCGGGCCCATTGAACGCAGCGGCAATATCCTGCCCCAACTGCAGCTGCCTGCCCGTTTTTCCTACGAGCGGGCCAAAAGCGGCCTTGTGCTGATGCTGTGGGGTTATATTCAGAAAATGGTTGTGGCGGACAGGCTGGCGCTGCTGGCGGACACCGTCTATGCCCAAGGCGGCGCTTTGGGCGGCTGGGCCACGGCGACGGCCACGGTGCTGTTCTGCTTTGAGCTTTACTGCGATTTTTCTTCCTACACCGACATCGCCCGGGGCGCGGCGCGCATTTTGGGCGTGGAACTGATGGAAAATTTCCGCAGTCCGTTCCTCTCTCAATCCGTGGCGGAGTTCTGGCGCAACTGGCACATCAGCCTGTCCAGCTTTTTCCGGGATTACCTGTATATCCCGCTGGGAGGCAGCCGCAGGGGACTGGCGCGCACCTGTGTGAACACGATGGTTGTTTTTCTGTGCAGCGGGCTGTGGCACGGCGCGGCATGGACATTTGTGGCATGGGGGCTTTTGCACGGGCTGTACCTTGTGTGCGGCCGCCTGACGCTGCCCCTCCGCAAACGGCTGTATACGGCGCTGCGGGTACCCTATGGCTGTTTGCCCGCGCGGCTTTGGCGCACGGCGTGGACGTTTGCGCTGGTGGCGTTTTCGATGATTTTCTTCCGCGCCGGCGGCATGGACGCGGCGTTGAGCATGGTGCGAAGCCTGCTGCGCCCGGGCGCGTTCCCGGGCCGGGAAGCGGTGCTCGCCTGGGGAATGGACGGGCCCGACCTGTTGCTTTCGGCTGTGTGCGCGGCGGCTGTTGTTTTGTGCGACGTGCTGCGGCGGCGTTGGGGCAGCCTTTCGGCGCGGCTGCTGCAAAAGCCGCTGGCTGTGCAATGGGCCGTGCTGCTGGCGGGGGTGCTCACGGTGGCGATATTCGGTATGTACGGCGAGGGCTATGTGGAAAAGCCGTTCATCTATTTCCAGTTCTGAGCGGGGGAGGGCGTAAACATTGGGGAAAGGACCGGTCTCAAAGCAGACGCGCGGCCTGCCGCCGCTTGTCCGCGCGCTGGCGTTCGGGTGCATCCTGCTGGCGCTGCTCTTGTGTACGCAGGAGGTGCTGGCCCCCAAGGGCGGGTGCATCGACGGCTTTTATGCCGAGCCGGAGGATACCATCGATGTGATCTTTCTGGGCAGCAGCCATGCCAACGCGGCGTTTGCGCCCGCGCAGATGTGGCGCGAGCAGGGTTTCACGGGGTATGTATTGTACTCCTGGAGCCAGCCGATGTGGGTGAGCTACCATTACGCGGTGGAGGCGTTCAAGCGGCAGACGCCCAGGGTCGTGGTGCTGGAGGGGTTCGGGCTGTGCTATGGCACCACCTATATGACGCCTGCGGACGTGGACGGCACCTCGGACGATTATTCGCTGCGCATCCCGCCGTCCCTCAACCGCGCGGCGCTTGCCGTCGCCATGAGCCGGTGCCAGCAGAGCTCGCCGCCGTTTTACCGCTATCTGCCGATGCTGCGCTACCACACCCGGTGGAAGAGCCTGACGGCGGAAGATTTCACCTGGTTTTTTCAGGATCATGCGACCACGGGAAAAGGCTACGGCCCTTTACAGACGGTGGAGGAATTCCCCGTGCCCATACTGGAAGGGGAACCGGAGGAAACGCCCATCTATCCCCAGGCTGAGGAATATCTTTACAAGCTTATCGCACTTTGCAGAAAAAAGGATGTGCCGCTGGTGTTCGTGGTGACGCCCTATGAGACGAGCGGGGCCGAGTACGGCGTGTTCCGCCGCGCGGCGCGCATCTGCGCGGAAAACGGTGTGCCCGTGCTGGATTACAACACGCCCGGTGGGCGGGATATCGGCTTTGACTATGCAACGGACCTGGCCGACCATGCCCATGTGAACACCGCAGGCGCGCAAAAAATCAGCACGGATCTGGCGGCTTATCTGGCGGAGCATTACGGTATGCCCGACAAGCGCGGCGACGCGGCCTACGCGGCGTGGGACGAGGCGGCAAGGATGGAGCACCGGGACGCACAGAATATAACGTTGCGCTTCACGCTGGACATGGCCGAATATTTCCGCCTGCTGATGCAGGATAAGGACTTGGCAGCGGTCATCACGACACAGGGCGACGCCACGGAAGCGGATCCCTCCGCTCCGCGCGCAGTGTTCAGGCAATGGGGGCTGGACACGTTGCCGCTGGAACAAAGCGGCATGCAGGGCCTATATGTGGTGGACGGCGGAAAAGTCGTGTACCAGAAGACCGGCGCCGGCCCGCTGGAATACACGCTTTCCTGGGGCGGGCACGATGTGACGCTGCGCAGCGCGGCGGACAATTCCTCCACAACCGTGGACGGAGAAGAACAGAGCCGCAACCGTCCGGGCGTCAATGTGCTGGTGTACGACAAGGTGCTGGACCGCGTCATCCAGTCCATCAGTTTCTCCACGCTCCACGCATACAGCGGATATACGGCATGATGCAGAAGGCGGCCGGACGTGCACTGTGCACGCCCGGCCGCTTTGCTTTGTTATGGAGGGGACGCCCGCCTATGGCGCGCGGGTGTTTTGCCAGGTAATGGCGATGTGCGCGGCAGCAAACAACACGGAAAAGAAAACCAGCAGCCAGTGGCGCAGAAAAAGGCCGTTCAGCAAAAAGATCAGGCAGGGCAGCACAGCCAGCGGCAGCGCGTACCGGGGCTTCGCGGCGCGGAAATACAGCAGCCAGAATACCCAGTACAGTACGAGCAGCGCACCGGTGCCGGCCAGCCACGCGATGAAGCCTTCCGTCGAGGCAAAACCGAATTCCGTAAGGCCGGCGTGGAATATCATCAGAAACATGCATCCATAGCGGCCTGCCTGTTCAGCCAAGCCGAGGATGCGGCTTGTGCGGGGCGGTTGCGTGTTTTTGTTTGCGGCGGCGTATACGGCGTTGGGAATGAGCAGCAGCAACACGATGCCAAGGCCGAACCAGCTGATCCAATTCATAGGCGAATTCCTCTTTTATGGGCTAAAACAGGCGCATCATCCACTCCGTGCAGAATACCACGCCGCAGGCGGCCAATGCCACAGGCAGCAGAGCCGCGCCGCGGTAAGCCAGAAGCACAGCCGCGGCGAAGCCCACGGCGGCGGAAAACACGCTGCCCGTGCTCTCAAAGATGGCGGGCACCGTCATTACGGCCAGCACGGCGTAAGGAACATAGAACAGAAAGCTTTTGATAAAACGACTGCGCAGCTTTTTGCGCAGCAGCGCCAGCGGCAGCATGCGTATGAGGTATGTTACGCCCGCCATTACCACGATGTACAGCCAGATGGTCTTTGCATCCATTTACGCCACCTCCCCGTCTGGTGCTCCGGAAGGCTCGTCCGGCACCGGCGCGGCCAGCGCGCCCAGGCCCGCCGCCAGCACGGTGCAGAGGATGATGGAAAAACCGCTGGAAACCGTGTTCAGCACAGGCACCCAGTGCATGGCGCAGCTGAGCGCGACGGCCAGAGCCACCACGCCCAGCACGGCGCGGCTCTGCTTTGCAACGGGCACCACGATGGCGATGAACATGCCGTAAATGGCGATGGACAGCGCGCTGCGCACCGACGGCGGCAAAAAGCCGCTGGCCACGGCGCCGCACAGCGTGCCCAGCGCCCAGCCGCAGTAAGGCGCGATCATCACGCCGAACAGATAGCGCTTGCCCACCTCTCCCTTTTGCCCGGACGCCACGGCGAACACCTCGTCCGTCATCATAAAGCTGAACAGCATGCGGTCGATGAGGCCGACGCGGCGCTCCAGCTTTTGGGAGAGGGAAAGGCTCATCAGGGCATAGCGCAGATTGATGACGAGCTGTGTGAGCGCCGTTTCAAACAGCGTGCCGCCGCCGAAAATGAGGGAAAGCCCGGCGAACTGCCCGGCGCTGGTGACGTTCGTCATGCTGATGGCCACGGCGGCCCACACCGGCAGGCCGCCCGTCACGGCCATCATGCCGAACGTGACGGAGACGGAAAGATAGCCCAGGCCAATGGGCACGCCGTCGTGAAAGCCCGCCCAGAAAGAATTCTGGACGGGCGCGGTGGTTTGCTGTATCTGCTGCAAGGGGAACACCTCGAAAAAAGAATGGGGCGGGGAAGGGGTTATTTGAAGAACAGCCCGCCCAGCTTGCCCTCCGGTGTGTAGGAGAGCGTAAAGGTCACCGCGGCGTTTTCATATTTTGCCTGTACCACGGCCACGCCGTAGCCGTCCTTGCCGCCTACGGTCGTTTTTGTGATGGAATCGAACGCGCCGGCGGCTTCCAGCACCGGCTGCCATACGGCGGCAAGGTCCTCGGCCGTCATGGCGGAGGTCATCTCCTCTGTCATTCCGGCGAACAACGCGTCATAGTCCTCGTCGTTCAGCTGCGCCACGGTCTGCGCCGCGGCGTCCGTCACGCTTTCCTGCGTCAGGCCGTCGGGCAGCGGCGCGGCGCCGCACCCGGCCAGCAAAGCCAGGCTTAAAATCAGGCACAAAGCAAGCGATAAAGTGCGTTTCATACCAGTTCCTCCAATGTTTCCTGTTTGATGGTTTTTTTGCCAGTGCGGCAGACGTCCTGCAGGCAGCACACCTCGCACAGAGCCTTGCGGGCGGTGCACACCACGCGTCCGTGCATCACGCAGCGGTGGCAGAAATCGTTGGACTCCTCAGGCGGCAGGACCTTCACCAGCGCGCGCTCCACCTGCACCGGGTCGGTGGTGTCCGTCACGAAGCCGATGCGGTTTGCCATGCGGATGCAGTGGGTGTCCGCCACGACGGCGGGCAGGTGGAAGATATCGCCCCGGATGAGATTGGCGCTTTTGCGGCCCACGCCCGGCAGGCGCAGAAGATCCTCCATGGCCTGGGGCACTTTGCCGCCGTATTCCCGCAGCAGCATGTTTGCCATGCCGGCAAGGTCCCGCGCCTTGCTTTTGCCCAGGCCGCAGGGCTTGATGATGGCCTCTATGGCGTCCGGCCCGGCCGCAGCCAGCGCCTCCAGCGTGGGATATTTGGCAAACAGGTCCTTTGTCACGATATTCACGCGGGCGTCGGTGCATTGGGCCGAAAGCCGCACGCTGACAAGAAGCTGCCACGCGTCGTCATAGGCAAGCGAGCATTCGCTCACGGGGTATTCCTTTTTCAGGCGCTCTACAATGAGCCTGGTATCTGCTTTTGTGCGCAAAAAGACGCCTCCCTGTTGCACGGCGGCCGCCCCGCGCGCTTTCGCGCATAAAAGAAAGCCGCCGATAAATTGATATTATGATAGCACATTTCGTCCAAAAGCAAAAGGGGGAACGTCTGTGCCGCTGAAAATTCAGCAGTTTAACAGGCTAAAGCGTCTTGTGCGCCGCGCGCGGCGGGTGTATAATCTATAATTGGGAAGAAGGCGGGGAAAACCGCCGCAGGAAGTAAAACAGTACAGGAGGGCACACCCATGTTCAAAGAAATGATGGACACCATCGGCTTCGTCACACAGGCCGACCCCGAGGTCGGCGCGGCGATGGAGGCCGAACTCAAACGCCAGCGGGGCAATATCGAGCTGATCGCCTCTGAAAATATCGTCTCGCCCGCGGTAATGGCCGCCATGGGCAGCGTGCTCACCAACAAGTACGCCGAAGGGTATCCCGGCCACCGCTACTACGGCGGATGCCAGTGCGTGGACGTGGTGGAGGACATTGCCCGCGACCGCGCGTGCAGGCTGTTCGGCGCCGAGCACGCCAATGTGCAGCCGCATTCGGGCGCGCAGGCCAATCTGGCCGTTTATTTTGCGCTGCTGAACGTGGGCGATACCGTCCTGGGCATGGATCTTTCCAACGGCGGCCACCTCACCCACGGCAGCCCTGTGAACATGAGCGGCAAGAACTACAATTTCATCGCATACGGCGTGGACGAAAACGGCTATCTGGATTATGCGGATCTGGAGAAAAAAGCAAAGGAGCACCAGCCCAAAATGATCGTCGCGGGCGCTTCGGCCTACTCCCGCACCATTGATTTTGAACGCATCGCGAAGATCGCCAGGGAAAACGGCGCGCTGTTTATGGTGGATATGGCGCACATCGCGGGGCTTGTGGCCGCTGGCCTGCACCCGAACCCCGTGCCCTATGCCGACGTGGTGACAACCACCACCCACAAAACGCTGCGCGGCCCCCGCGGCGGCCTGATCCTGTGCCGGGAGGAGTACGCCAAGGCCATCGACAAGGCTATTTTCCCGGGTACCCAGGGCGGCCCGCTGGAGCATATCATCGCGGCCAAGGCCGTGTGCTTCGGCGAAGCGCTGAAGCCGGAATTCAAAGAATATCAGAAGAATATCGCAGAGAACGCCCGCGTGCTGGCCCAAGCGCTGCTGGACGAGGGGCTGGGCCTTGTTTCCGGCGGCACAGACAACCACCTGATGACCGTGGACCTGCGCGGCACGGGCGTTACGGGCAAGGAGCTGGAGCGCCGTCTGGACGAGGTGCACATCACAGCAAACAAAAACACCGTTCCCAACGACCCGGAGAAGCCTTTCGTTACCTCCGGCGTGCGCATCGGAACGCCCGCTGTCACCACCCGCGGCTTCGGGCCGGAGGAAATGCGGAAGATTGCAAAATGGATCGCGGCCTGCACCTTTGATTTTGAGGCGCAGAAGGAAGCCGTCGCCGCCGAGGTAGCCGCCCTGACGGCCCGTTTCCCGCTGTATGAGTAACAACAGCACGCAGACAGAAAAAAGCTCCGGGTGCGGCGGAAAGCCGGGCCCGGAGCTTTCAGACTATTGAAAAAGGCAGAGAAGTAAAAGAAATGTCTGGGGAAAAAGCTTGAAAAAGGGGTGGCGAACCCCTTTTTCATTTAAAATAACCCCGCGCCGTGCGCGGCGAACGGGGCCGCAGGCCCTGTTCGTAGGCAGCTTGGCGCAAAAGCGAAGCTTTTTCGACAAGCTGAAAGCTCCGGGTGCGGCGGAAAGCCGGGCCCGGGGCTTCTTTGTGAAAAACGGACAGGGGAAGAGCCGGTCACTTGCGGAAGATATCCACCGCATGGCTTGTAATGCCCGCCAGATCCGCGCGTTCACAGGTGGCGAAATGGTATTTCAGATACAGGGCGAAGGAGTCAGCGTCCATCGCGTCGATCTCGTCGCGCAAAAGCAGGGCGCAGCCGTCGGAGGCCACATAGTGCAGCCGCGTTACAGGGAACACGGACATCAGCTCATCAACATCCTCTTTGCGCACCAGCTCGAACAAATCCTTTGGCTGGGAGCTGGCGGCAAACGTCCGGGCGTCCAGCAGCCCGTCCCGCACATATTCGGCAACAGAGATATTGCCGCGGCGGAAGCCCTCGTCCAGAAGGCAGCCGTCGGAGATGACATAAGCGGCAAAGACAACGCCGCCCGGCTTTGTGACGCGGATCGCCTCCCGCAGCGCCCGGCGCTTGTCGTCCTGAGTATACAGATGATACAGCGGGCCGAGCAGAAGCGTGACATCGTAGGCGTTGTCCGCAAAGGCGGACAGATCCAGAGCATTGCCCTGTGCGATGGTGACGCTTTCCCCGGGACGGGTGTTTTGGCGGAAAACCTCGATGTTGTGCGCGACCAGCTCCACCGCGTCCACGGGATGCCCCCGGCGCGCCAGCGCGTGAGAATAGCGGCCCGTTCCGGCGCCGATCTCGAGGACTTTGTCGCCGTGCTTGAGATATTTCTCGATGTAGCGCATCGTGGTGAGAAATTCGACGCTGCCGTGCTGAAACAGCAGGCGGCTGTCCTCGTCGTAATGGTTGTAAAAATTGTTCAGATATTGATTTGCTTCCATGCGGCACCTCCTTACAGAGCCAGTCGTATTTGGTCTCTATTATAGTATGGGGCATGGAGCGAATCAAGAAAAAGTTTCCACGGCCGGGCGCGGAGGAGGCAAGCGGCAGGAGCGGCCCGCCCCGGGGCGGTTATTCTACCGCGCGCAGGCGCAGTGCCATCACGGTTACGTCGTCGGGCATGTCCTGCTGCTTTTCCCTCGCCGCGCGGGCCACCGCATCCGCCAGCTTTTGGGGCGCGTCGTCCGCGTGAGCCACGAGCTGCGCGCGCAGCCAGGAGGCGCCCGGAGCCAGCGCGCCATCGCTCACCAGCACAGCGGTATCGCCGGGGGAAAGGCACAGCAGCTCCCGGCGGCCCGTCACGCTGCCGAGAATGCCGATGGGAAGCGTGTCGCCGCTGTAAACGGCGGCCTTACCGTCCCTTAATAGAAACGAAGCCGCGGCCCCCGCCTTGTACAGCACTGCGTCCCCGGTGTACAGGTCGATGGAAAGCGCGTCCAGTGCCACGGCGCTTTCGTCGTCGCTCTTCAGCGCCAGCGCGATGTTCACCAGCCGCGCCGTGCTGGCGCTTTCGAACCCGGCGTGCAGCAGCTCTTTCGTAAGGGAGGCGGCCAGCACGCCGCCCACCGCCGCCGCCTTACCGGTGCCCATACCGTCGCACAGCACCGCGTGAAAATGGCCTGTTTCATCGGGGAAGGCCTGTATCGCATCGGCGGATATGTCGCCGCCGGCGGGCAGGGCGCAGACGGCGCAGTCCACGGCAAAGCGGGGCCGTTCACGGAACAGCAGCTTGGTCACCGTGCCGGAATGGATGCATTGGGCGGGCGCGAAGGTGCGGCGGCACAGGGTGGAGACCTCATCGGTGATGACCTTCAGCTCGTCGGCCGTGAAGGACAGGCGCGGCACGCATACGGTGGCCGTCACGCGGCCGGAAGCGTCCTGGGCAACGGTGGTCTCCAGCGGCTCCAGGCCGATCTCCGAGAACAATTGCTCCAGCCGGCGGGCCTTGCGCTTGTCCGGAACATCCGTCTGGTACACCTGCCCGGCCAGCTCGGCCAGAGCCGCGGCCAGGGCGCTGTACTGTTCGCACAAAGCGGCGCGCGCCGCGCCGTCGTGTGTGCGTGCCGCCCGCCGCGCAGCCTGTTCGGCGGCGGCCACATTGATGGCGTTGGCCAGCCGAACAGGTGTCTGGCACCGCCGCTGCAAAACCGGGGGCAGGTCCGCCGCGGCCACGCCGTCGGGCATGGCAATGAGCGGAGAAAGATTGTTGAACGCGTCGTAGGTCTCGCCGGCGCAGTCCACCCAGCAATACAGGCGTTTGCCGCAGGCCTTGCAGCAACGCTCCGCCACGGCGTCGCACAGGTCGGCAGTGGTCTCGCGCCGGGGCGGCAGCCGTTCGCATACGGCCTGCACGGTGTCGCCCACGGCGCACAGCGCGCCGGACACAGCCTCCAGCCGCCCGGAGAGCGTGGTGAGCGCCGCTCGTGAGGCAAAGGGGGCGGACGGCGGCGCGGCGGGAACACGCTGGAACAGTCCGGCGGGCAGCAGGCAGTACGCCGCGCCCGCAATGCAAAGCTCCACGGCCAGCTGCAGCCCCGCGTTGTTGCCGGGCGCGCAGGACACGCCCACCAGCCCCGCGCCGCAGAACACCAGAGCCGTCACCGGGCGGCTGCTGCCTGTGAACAAGCCAGCGGCAAGCCCGCCTGCCGCGATGCCAAGCCCGGCATACAGGTTGGCGGGGTCCGCCGCGCACAGCGCCGCCA
>NZ_JAFOIN010000081.1:0-207603 GCF_017421385.1 Ruthenibacterium sp.
CCGCCATAAGAGCGGCGGGCAGGGCCCGGCTGCAGCCAGCCAGGCGCCGCAGAAAAAAGAGAGTGCTCCGCAGGCGCAGCCCCAGCAGCCCCAAAAGGAGAAACCGGCAAACGGCGCGCCGCGCGGCAAGAACGGACGCGGCGAAAAAGCCGAGCACGCGCCCCGCGCTGAAAAGAGCGCAAAGTCTGCAAAAGAGGAGCCGCGCTTTTCCGAGGTGGACGACAGCATCCAGCTTATCGCACGTAGGGCCCCTGCACAAAAATATGCCAGCTTTGAAGAGTATATGAAGGCGCACGAAGAATAAGCACCGCGGATATACGGCAGGGCGCGGCGCGCCGGGCACACGCCCGCGCCGCGCCTTTTTTGCGCCTGCCGCACCGCGGCGCCGCCCGGAAAAACATGCGAAAGGGAGCGATACCATGGAGCTTTTCCGCTGCCCGGTGTGCGGGGCGCCGCTGACACGCGGCGCCCGCGTCCTGGTCTGTCCCAAACGCCACAGTTTTGACCTCGCGGCTGAGGGCTACGCCCATCTTCTGCCGGCTGCCCAGATGCACGCCAAAATCCCCGGCGACAGCAGGGAGATGGTGGCGGCCCGCCGCCGGTTTCTGGATACGGGCGGGTATGCCTGCTTTTCCGACGGGCTGAATGCGCTTGTCTGCAGCCTGCTTATGGAGCTGCCGGCTCCCTCATTGGTAGACGCGGGCTGTGGGGAAGGGTATTATACCGCCCGTCTTGTACAGGCGCTGCGCGCATCAGGCAAAACGCCGTCGGCGGCCGCGTTCGATATTTCCAAATTCGCGGTAAAGGCAGCGGCCAGGCGGGACAAGGCACATGCCGTGCAGTGGGCGGTGGCCAGCAGCTTCGCCATCCCTGTGGCCGATGCGGCGGCGGATTGCCTGGTCGATATTTTCAGCCCGGCCGCCGCACAGGAATTTGCCCGTGTGGTGAAGCCCGGCGGAGCATTCGTGTTTGCGGTGCCCGGCCCGCGCCACCTGTACGGCCTTAAGGAGGTGCTCTACGAGCGCCCTTACGAAAATACGGTGCAGGATGTCGCTTATCCCGGCTTTGCGCTGGAGCAGAGGATACCCGTACACAGCATGCTCACCGTGACGGGCAGCACGATCCTGGACCTGTTTGCGATGACGCCTTATTATTGGAAAACGCCCCGCTCCGGCGCTGAAAGGCTGGCCTCGCTGGATACGCTTACAACAGAACTGCATTTTGATTTTCTGGTCTACCGCCGGGCGCATGCGTGAAACGGCTGCCGGCACGGAACAGATAAAAGGTCTCCGGTACCGCGGTTTGCCGGAGATTTTTTGCATATACTAGAAGTGCGCGCCTGGCCCGGTCCTTGCGGCTTTCAACAAAATAAGATAAAATGTATGATGCAAAACCGATAAAAGGAGATTGGATTTTATGGGCGCTTTACAGGCGAAAGAAAACATCTGGTACGTGGGCGTGCAGGATCCCGGCCTGCGCGTGTTCGATATCATCATGCATTCAGACCACGGTACTTCCTACAATTCCTATATCGTGAAGGGCACTGAAAAAACGGTGCTGTTCGAGACGAGCAAGGAGCCGTTCTTTGAGGAGTTCCTTGCCAATATCCGCGAGGTGTGCGACCCGGCTTCTCTGGATTATATCGTCGTCAACCATACCGAGCCGGACCACACGGGCAGCATGAAGCGGCTGCTGGAGCTTGCGCCCGGCGCCACGGTGCTGGGCAGCGGAACGGCGCTGACGTTTTTGAAAGAGATCGTCAACGGCCCGTTTCCGTCCCGCGCCGTCACGGAGAAGGACAAGATTGACCTGGGCGGTCTGACGATGAAATTCCTCAGTGTGCCCATGCTTCATTGGCCCGACAGCATGTATACGTACATCCCGGAGCTGAAAGCCCTGTTTACCTGCGACAGCTTTGGCTGCCATTATGCCGACCCGCGCGTATTCAACGACCTCATCGACGGCGATTTCACTCCCGCGTACAAATATTATTTCGACCACATCATCGGGCCGTTCAAAGACCCGTTCATGCGCAGCGCACTGGATAAGATCGGCAGCCTGCCCGTGGAGTTTGTGGGCAACGGTCACGGCCCCGTGCTGCGCAGCGGCGTGCAGAAGTATTTTGATATGTACCGCACCTGGTGCCGGCCTGAACAGAGGCCGGAAAAAGTGGTGGCAGTTGCCTACGTTTCCGCTTACGGCTATACGCGCCGCCTGGCCGAGCACATCCACGACGGCTTGAAGGAGGGCGGCGTGCGTGTGGAAATGTACGACCTCGTCTCCGACGACACCGCCGCTGCAAAGGCCGCGGTAGCCGCGTCGGACGGCTTTTTGCTGGGCAGCCCCACGCTGGTCGGCGACGCGCTGCCCCCGGTGTACGAAATGTTTCTTGGCCTGAACCCAATCATCCACAAGGGCAAGCCGGCGGGTGCGTTCGGCAGCTACGGCTGGAGCGGCGAGGCGGTTCCCAATCTGACTGCGCGCATGCAGCAGCTTCGGCTGAGCCTGCCGCTGGAGGGCATGCGTGTGCGGTTCTGCCCCACGCAGGAGGACCTGGCCGCAGCCGTACAGTTCGGCCGGGATTTTGCCAAAGCCGTGCGCGGTGAATGATTCTTTTTTAAAAACTATTGCATTATATTCTTAATTGGTATATAATATCAATAGAACAAAACGAAATGAATAAAAGGAGGTTTGGATTATGAAAAAATGGAGATGCACGATTTGCGGCCAGACATTTGAGGGCGACGTTCCTCCCGTGCCGTGCCCCGTTTGCGGCGCCGGTGAAGAGGCCTTTGAAGAAGTGGCGGAATAAGACTGTACCCAAAAAAGCCCCGTGCGTATGCGCGGGGCTTTTTGCGTGGCCGGAGGGCTTATATCGGGCGCATTCAGCCCTCCGCAAACAAAGCAGCCAGGGCCTGCCCCACCAGGCGTCCGGAGTATTTGGCCTCTTCCAAAGTATTGGCATGGCCGCCCATCTCAATGAGCAGGCTGCCGGTCGTAAGATCCTGATTGTAATAGCGGTAGTCGAACAGCACAGGCCGTGTGAGGCCGGGGAACATGCTTTCCATCTTATCCTGCCAGCGGCTGGCAAAGCGGAGGTTCTGTTTAAAATTGGGCAGATTGCCGTCCACGTCTGCGCCGCAGATGATCATGACCTGGGCAGCCTTCATGCCGCCGATGTCCGCCACGGGCTTGACACGGGTGCCGTCGTCCCGCTGGATGGCGTCGCGGTGGACGTCCAGCACCACCTTGATGCTGGGATACCGCTCCAGATAGCTGCGTACGGTGGCGTTGCTTTTGGCGTAGCTGCCGTTGTAGCTTGGGTAATCGTGCAGGGTGGTGTCGTGCAGGGTGTTTACGCCCGCCGCGTTGAGCTGGGCGGCCATTTCGGCTCCTACTGCGGCCATATTGACAGAAAGATCCGTGCTGCGGGCGGAAAACGCCGGATCGCACCAGTTTTTTTCCTCCAGTTCGTAGGTTTCTGTGGTGTGCGTGTGCATAATGAGTACCTGAGGCTCCGCGCTGTTCAGCTCCACCTGGAACGGAAGCGTCTGCATCATTTCCGCGGCTACCTCGCTGTCAGGCAGGTCGGTGCTGTTGCGCACGGTGGCTGCACCGCTGGAAACATAGCCCGCACCCGCGCCCTGCTCGTAATGCGCTTCCAGCAGCGGGGCCATGCCATCGGGAATGGGGCCGTCCGGTACGGAGGAAGCGCCGGAAGATACGCTTTGCGCTTCGCTCTGAGGCAGCATTTCCTCCTCGGTCGGGCCCACCGTCCAGAAGCCTGCCTCGGGATCGTCCTCATCGATAGGCTGCGCTGCGGGCACTGCGTCCTCGTCCATGGCGTCGTCCAGCACTCGCCGGGTTGCGGCCAGCGCTGCATTCGGCGCGCACAGAATGCTGCTGAAATACGCGGCAGCCTGCGGGAGGGAAAAGGACGGCGCGGCGAAGGCCGTGCTGCCCAGCGTGGCCAGCGTCAGCAGGCCCGCCAGCACGGGCATTACAATATGCCGCCTTCTGCGCCGCTTGTACATTTTGACATCACCTCATGCAATTTATATGCATAGGGGGTGGGGAAAAGTCCGGCCCGGATAAAATTTTGGACAGGCTGTCCGCCCGGTTTCGGAGGGCGCGCGGCGGAGAGAAAAAACTTCCGCTTACAATTGGGGGCAAAATGTGGTATACTATAAACAGGAAATGCCGCAGCGGCGGCAAAACGGGATACTGAAAAATTGCAGCGTGTGGTTTTGAGGAACGTAAGTCCGGCTGTCAAAACCGCACGCTGTTTTGATTTTTGGCGGAGCGAAGCGCAGGGGAGGGAGCACGGCGCGGCGCGTCCGCCTGTTCGGGACGAAACGGGTGGAGTGGTTTTACAGGAGGGAATACGATGTTTCAAAAAGGCGATTTGATCGTGTACGGGAATATGGGCGTATGCCGTGTGGAGGCTGTGGAGGCTCCGGCGGGGCTGCCGGGCGCCGGCGAAAAAAAGCTGTATTATAAGCTGGACCCTGTGTACGAAACAGGCACGGTATATATTCCTGTGGACGCCAAGGTGTTTATGCGGCCCATTCTGACGCATGCCCAGGCAGAGGCGCTCATCGGCCGGATCCCGGAGATTGAGGAGAACCCATGCGGCGGGAAGGATCAGCAGATGCTGGCCGAGCACTACCGTTCGCTCATGCGCACGCACGACTGCGACGATTTGGTGCAGCTTATCAAGACGATCTACGGCAAAAACAGGGAGCGTACGGCGCAGGGCAAAAAGCCCGCACGTACCGAGGCCGAATATATGAAGCGTGCCGAGGAGCTGCTTCATGGTGAGCTGGCCGCCGCGCTGGGCATCACGCCTGAGCAGGTGCCGGGCTATATCGCGGCCGAGGTGGCGCAGGCGGGCTGCGGCGCTGAAACCTGAAAGAAAAAAACTGCGCGGCGCGCGGGAACGGAAGCGTCCCGCACCGCGCAGCTTTTTGCAAAGGGAAAGCCCCCGTGTGGTGAGCACGGGGGCTTTTAGGGGTATCTCTCTTGGTGTGAGGAGGAATCATGTGCAGGAACCCGGATTGCGGCTTCCGTGTCCCTGTGATTGTATTATAGAAAAGAATTGCGTAAGGTTTGTTAAACCGCTGTGAACAAACTGTAAATAGTTTTGCCCGGCTTTTCAAATCTGCCACGGTTTGCTATAATAGGACAAGACGGCGGGCCTCAGCCCTCTACGACCCACTTCTTGACGGCGTCCACGGTCTGGGGAATATCGACGCCCTTGTCCTGCTCGTACTTGCTCTTGCCCAGCAGCGCCTTGAAGTCCTTCAGCGTGTAGTGGCCCGTGCCGCGCGGCAGCGCAAGGGTCGCTTTTTTATTGGTGAAAACGCACACGGTCTCCACCTGGATGCCGCGCAGGTTCGCAGTAAACAGCGTGTCACGCACCAGGCGGGTATCGGCCTCTGCGGCGCGCATGGGGTTTTCAAACGAGATGCGCTTTTCCGCGTCCACCTGCAGCCACATCGGGTCGCCGGGGTTGCCGTAGATCTGGCCGCCCAGCCCCACACATTTTACGCACAAAAGGCCGAACCAGCCGACGATGATGAAATCAAGGTCGGCAAATTTGCCGTCCTTGGCAATCTGCGCGGGGGCGATGACCTGATACTGGTGCAGCGCCGCGAAACGGCGGGCCGCGCTCAGGGCTTTTGCGTTTTTTTTCGCGCCGTCCAGGTTTTTGGCTTTCCGCGGCGTTTCTGTGCCTTCGTCCCGGCTTTTGACAAAAAAGAAATAAACGGCCACTGCAGCGGCGATAACAAGGAGCAGAAGCAACAGATCCATGAGAGTCAAAGTGAAAAACCTCCAATAAAACAAAAATACCGCGCAGCGCAAGGCTGCGCGCAGTAAAATCCTCTTACAAGTATACCAAAGCCCGCGCCAAAACACAATTCCCGGCGGCGCACGAAACGTAAATTTATTTTGAACTGAGGAAAAAGAACATGAAACATGAGAAATCCTGCGGGGCGATCTGCTATACCCGCGAAGAAGGCGCGCCCCGCGTGCTTGTCATCTGCCACCGCTATGGCGGCCACTGGGCTTTTCCGAAAGGCCATGTGGAAGCCGGTGAGAGCGAGGAAGAGACCGCCATGCGCGAGGTGCGCGAAGAAACGGGCGCGCAGGTGCGCGTGCGTCCGGGCTACCGCGAGGTGACGACCTATTCGCCCGCAAAGGGCGTGATAAAGGATGTTGTGTTCTTTGTGGCCGAGATCACCGGCGGCACGCTGCGGGCCCAGCCGGAGGAGGTGCGGGCAGTTTGCCTGCTGCCGCTGGAGGAAGCACAGCGCCGGCTGACTTATGCCGCCGACAAGGAATTGCTGGAAAAGGCAAAAAATATGATTCTGGACGAAAAAAACGGTTGACAACCGTGTTCGACTATGATAACATATATGATGCACTCCAAAAGCGGAGTGGTATGCGCTGCTAGCTCAGTTGGATAGAGTGTTTGGCTACGAACCAAAAGGTCAGGGGTTCGAATCCCTTGCAGCGCACCACAGGAACGGTATCCCGGTTGGGATGCCGTTTTTGTTTTTTGGGAAAAAGTCGTTCTTATGTGCTGCAAGGGATTCGAACCCGAAAGGGACGAGCCCGTGAAGAAAACGTGCCGGTGGCACGTTTTTAGGGCGAGGGGCCGCAGCGGCTACGCCGCAAGGCCGGCAGACGCGCAAGCGGCTGCAAAATCCCTTGCAGCGCACCACAGGAACGGTATCCCGGTTGGGGTGCCGTTTTTGTTTTTCAACGATATTTTGCACTGGAAAGACACTTCAGCGTGCAGCCGTGTCCACGGAACCCGTTCCGCAGGAACGGTGGGATATACAGTTTTTTGTCATACACGAGTGCTATAATAAAGTGATAACAATGAAGTAAATACAAAAGGGAGGCTCGCGGATGGGATGGTTTTTGCTGATTGGCGCACTGGCCGTTACGTTCGTTGTTTATTGCTGCCTCATTGTGGGGAGCGATTCCTTTCAGGACAGACGCAAATAGGCTTGCGGACGGCGCAGAGCCGAAAAATATAGAAACCCGTCCCCGGCCGGGGACGGGTTTTCCATATCTTCGTTTGACGTTATTGCCTCGGGGACGCGGTCTTCCGGCGGCGCGCTGCAATGCACAGCGTTACCACGGGAAGCCAGAAACTCGGAAGCAGCATCAGGTTGAACAGCTGGAACAGCAGCGTTTTCCAGGACAATACAGCGGCGCCCGCCGCGGAGGCAGCCTGCCACAATGACAATATGCCCAACAGGAGCCAGCACAGCAAAGCGGCGGCGGAAAACATCAAAGCAAGCGTATGCTTTGCACGCGGCCCGTTTTGCCCCCAGCGCAGCAGCACGCAGGCGGCGCAGCATCCCAGAATGAAGGGAACGGCGAGCCACAGCGGTGTGAGCACCGGGGCGAGAAGATTTGCAGCGCCTGTTATAAAAATGGCCGTCGGCCCGTCTGCACCGCCGATAACGCCCATGCCGGAGCTTTGAAAATAAAAAAGCAGAAAGGGAAGAATGGAAAGCAGTGCTGCTCCGCCCGCCAGTATCGCCGCAATAAGGAACACCCAGCGCCAGGGGCTGCCTTTGGGAAGAAGCTGATCCTGCATTTCCTCGTTAAAGCCCGCGGCAACCTCCTGCGGCGTGCCCATCTCCGCGATGATCTCATCGATGCTTTGTCCTTTTTCCAGCCGGGCGTGGATATCGGTGCCGATGTCGCCGTTGATGCGCGCTTTTGCTTTCAGAGGCAGGCGCAGCTCCCGTTCGATGGCATTGACATAGCGCTTGATCTTTTTCTCCTGTTTCGTCATAACTGCTCCTCCCTGTCAAATCCGTCCACGCAGTCCGCGAAGGCGCGCCATGCTTTGCGTTGTACGGCATAAGCCGCATGACCCTCCGGCGTGGCCGTGTAGTATTTTTTCGGTGCGGTGCGGCCCCCGCTGGTACGCCATTGCGCTTCGATAAGCCCATCGTCTTCCAGCCGGTACAAAATGGGATACAACGTGCCTTCCTTCAGCGCAAAAAGCCCGTTGCTGCGCCGGGCCATGCTGCCCAGCAGCTCGTAGCCGTAAGTAGGTCCCGCACACACCAGCCCCAGTACCAGCATTTCCAGCGCGCCCTTTTTCAACTGTCGTTCAAAGCGCGATTCCATCCGCTCCCCTCCGTTCTGGTTTTATACCTAGTATTACTAAACACTAATATAGCATAAACTCTGGGAAAGTCAAGACCGTTCTGGAACCGGCGCGCGGGTTTTCAGCCGGGGCCGGCGCCTGTGCTTTTGGTGCAGGCGGTGCAGCAGAGCGGGAAGTGTGGTATAATAACCTCAAGCCCGCCGCTTACGCGGCTGCGCGCATTTCATGCGCTGATGCGCTTTCGCGCATGGGCTTGAGAGCATTAAACCATGCAAAACCGCAGCAGGCGCGGTTTTGTTGGGGCCGCTTCGCGGCGGAGATATTTGACTTACCGGGAGGGATACCATTGCAGCTGTTCGATGCGCATATGCACTATTCTGATACCCATGGTCCGGCCTTTGATGCGGTGCGGGAGCGCCACGGCGTCGGGGCCTGTACGCTGGCGTGTATTCCGCAGATGGGCGTATGCTCCACCGTGCCGGATGCGCTTTATTACAAAGCAGTGCATCCGGAGGGAACTGTCTATGTGATGGGAGGGTTGGAACGCAGCGCCTGGTTTCTCCACGAGGGAGATGCGGCGGCGCTGGGCGAAGATCTGGTCGCGCAGGCCGGGGCGCTGCTGGCCGCAGGCTGCGACGGCATCAAGCTGCTGGAGGGCAAGCCCGATATCCGGCGCAATTTTCCCATTCCGGATTTCGATACTCCGGCATGGGAACCGTTCTGGCGCTGGGCAGAGGAACAGCGCGTGCCCATTCTGTGGCATGTGAACGACCCGGAGGAGTTTTGGGACGCCTCCCGCATCAATCCCTATGCGAAAAGCGAGGGCTGGTTCTACGGCCCGGAAACCATCAACAATGAGGAGCAGTACCGTCAGGTGTTTGCGGTGCTGGCATGCCACCCGGGCCTGAGGCTCCAGCTGGCGCACCTGTTTTTCTTTTCGGCGCAGCTGCCGCGGCTTTCGGCGCTGCTGCGGCGTTACCCGGAGGTGCGGGTAGACCTGACGCCCGGTATCGAGCTGTACACGAACCTTGCCGGAGATATTCCTGCTGCACGGGCATTTTTTGAAGAATTCGGCACGCGCATCCTCTATGGCAGCGATATCGGCTCCCGTGCCTCCATCGCGCAGCCGCCCCGGCCGCTGGACAGCAGCGAGAGCGCCGCGCGGGTGGACGTGATCCGCACGTTTCTGGAAACGCCGGAGAATGAACCCTATACGCTGCTGCCGGACGGCAGATATCTGTTCCGCATCGCACCCACGCCCATGCGCGGATTGGGCCTTCCATCCGAGGCGCTGGAGCAGGTATACGGCGGCAACGCACGAATGTTCCTGGGCCGTGCGAGACCGGTGGATGCCGCAAAAGCCGCGTCGCTGGCACACAGCTTTGCCGCCGGCGTGGAGGCGCTGCATGCAAGGGAGCTGTTTTTGGCGGCGGATGCGGCCCCGCTGCGGCAAAAGGCCGTGCAGCTGCAGGCGTTGGCGGAGTAAGCGGGCGCAGTCCGCCGCATACTAATACAGAACATGGAAAAGGGGAGAGCGAAATGAAGACAGACAAACGCAAGGTTGCTCTGGTAGGCTGCGGCATGGTGGGCATGAGCTATGCCTACGCTATGCTGAACCAGAACGTATGCGACGAGCTGGTGCTCATCGACGTGGACAAAAAGCGCGCAGAGGGGGAGGCCATGGATATGAACCACGGGCTGGCCTTTTCCGGCAGTAATATGAAGATCTTTGCGGGGAGCTACGACGATTGCGGCGATGCGGACATTGTGTGCATCTGCGCAGGTGTGGCGCAAAAGCCCGGCGAAACGCGGCTGGACCTTTTGCAGCGCAATGCCGCCGTCTTCAAAAGCATCATTGACCCGGTGACGGAGAGCGGCTTCAACGGGCTGTTCCTTGTAGCTACAAACCCGGTGGACATCATGACACGCATTACCTGCGCGCTGTCGGGCTTCAATCCAAGGCGCGTGCTGGGCACAGGAACGGCGCTGGACACCGCGCGTCTGCGCTATCTGTTGGGCGATTATTTTCATGTGGACCCGCGCAACATGCACGCCTATGTGATGGGTGAACACGGCGATTCGGAATTTGTTCCCTGGAGCCAGGCCATGCTGGCCACAAAGCCTGTGCTGGAGCTGTGCCGCCAGTCCGGCGGGCGCTATTGCAGCGAGGAACTGGATAAGATCGCTG
The DNA here is from genome assembly GCF_017421385.1 of Ruthenibacterium sp. Classification (NCBI taxonomy): domain Bacteria; kingdom Bacillati; phylum Bacillota; class Clostridia; order Eubacteriales; family Oscillospiraceae; genus Ruthenibacterium; species Ruthenibacterium sp. The sequence goes on from NZ_JAFOIN010000081.1 coordinate 10,329, forward strand.
AAGAAGTGCGCACGGCCGCCTACAAGATCATCGAAGCCAAGCGCGCCACCTATTACGGCATCGGCATGGCGCTTACACGCATCACGCGGGCGGTGTTCGGCAACGAAAGCAGCGTACTGACGGTATCCGCCATGCTGCGGGGCGAATACGGCCAGAAAGACGTATTTGTGGGCGTACCCTGCATTGTGAACCGCAGCGGCATCCAGCGTGTGCTGGAGCTGAACCTCTCCGAGGAGGAGCAGGCACGGTTCAGCGCTTCCTGCGAGACGCTGCGGGAGAGCTATGCCGGACTGAAGCTATAAACAGAAGAAAAGAAAAAGAAGCAGACGGCTCTGTGCCGTCTGCTTCTTTTTTGGCCCGGAAGGGTCAAAGCGCCGCGTCCTCCGGCGCGCGCAGCCCAAAAACGTCCCACAGCACCTGCGCGGTTTCTGCGCCTGGCGCAACGGAGCGGGAACGGGCCACTGCGCCCTTACGATACCATGTCAGCTTGCTGTCGCGCAGTGACAAATGAGCATCCGGTAAAAAAATAGAGGCCCGCACCGTTTTGTTGAAAGGCGACATCGGATGCACGTCGCAAAAAAGGCTGGGCATAATAAAGTCGATGTCGAGCTGCGGTTCCTCGGTAAAGCCATACAGCCGGCGCCAGGCTCCGCCCGGCGACCGTTTCCACAGGACCCAGCCCCAAAAGGCGTCGCGGGAAAAGCGGTATTCCGTCACGCCGTCCCATTGCGCTTCGCTCTCGGCCAGCACAAGCGGCGCGCGGGGGCCTTCGCTGTTCATGCCTGTTTCGGTGAGATACCGCTTCCCCTCCAGCGTTACGACGAGCACACGGTGGCGGCGCATCTGGATGCCGGCCTCCGAAGGATAGATGAAACGGCCCGCATAGCTGGTGACCTGGTATCCCAGCGAACACAGCAGCCAGCAGAACAGGCCGTTCAGCTCGAAGCAGAGGCCGCCGCGGCGCTTTTCCACGATTTTTTCAAACAATGCTCCGTGTTCCAGAGCGGTGATCGCGCCGCGCAGGAGGTCCAGGTTTTCATAGGGCACATGCAGCAGATGTGCGGACTGCAGGCGGCGCAGCGTTTCCAGCGTGGGAGGAGGAGGGACGGCGTCACGCAGGCCGATGCGGTCAAGATAGCGCAGGATCTGTTCGGGCGGCATCGGTGTTTCGGAGAGCAGCGCGTCCTCCGCGCAGATGGGTCGGTTCGGCATTGTAAAAGCTCCTTTGATGATTTTCCGCAGCACTCATACCGAGAGCGCCAGGCACAGCATGCCCAGATAATAGGCAGCCAGATTTACCGCACGCAGCGCTTTGCGCGGCCTGACATAAAAATAAACGAACAGCAGCACCGCGTCCGAAATGAGGAACAGCGCGGCCCCCACGGCAGCCAGCGCGCCGCGCCGTCCGCCGCAGGCAAAGCCGAACGCTGTGCCGCGGGCGCACATCAGCCCTACGCAGAGCGAGTACGCCAGAGCGGGCAGCTCCATGTGCATGCGCCGCAGCTTGAAGCGTTTGTGCCGCGCGCAGGCAGCCGTCACGGCCAACGCGGCCAGCGGAGCGGCGGCGTCCCACAGTGTGAAGCGCGGTCCGCCCGGCATGGCCAGCGTGAACAGCACGCAGAACCCTGCGTGGGCCAGTGTGAAAGCGCCCACTCCCAGCAGGAACCAGCGGCCGAAAAAGCCCGCGTGGTTATTGGCCAGCCCCAGCAGCACGTCTCCGGCCAGGCACAGCACAAAGCAGGGCAGAAGCCCCCGGAAATACGCATCTACCGTGTGTCCGCCCAGCAGGTACGCCGTGGCGGCTATGACAAGGAACCCGCAGCTTACAGCGGCCTTTACCGCCGTATAGCGGTTGAAATGGCGGCGGGAATATGCCACGCAGAGCAGCGCGGCCAGCCCGCCCAAATAGATGAGGGAAAGCAGCGTCAGCACAGCGGCAGCCATAGCCGCCTCCTTCCCGGCCCTCAGGCCGTGTTTTTTGCATGAAAACGAAAAACGCCGGGCGCGGTTTTCAAACCGGCCCGGCGTTTTTGTGTCACATGCTTTCGGGCACGGTGATCTTCAGCAGGGTAAGCGCGTTGGAGATGACGTTTTTCGTAGCGGTGCACAGTGCAATGCGCGCCTGGCAAACGCAGTGCTCGGCGTCCTTTACGCGGCAGGAATTGTAGAATTTGTGGTAGCGGTTGGCCAGCTCGGTGACGTAGCGCGTGATGCGCGCCGGGTCATAGCTTTTGGCCGCGGAAATGATTTCGCCGGGAAAGTCTGCGATATGGCGGATCAGTTCCTTTTCCGCGGGCTCTGTCAGCAGCGTCAGATCCGCCTTGTCCGCGCCCTCGAACACGATGCCGTCTTCGGCCAGCTTTTTCAGGATGCTGCAGATGCGGGCATGGGCGTACTGCACATAATACACCGGATTTTCGCTGTCCTGCGCCACGGCCAGGTCCATATCAAAGTCCATTACGCTGCCCGGCTCCCGCAGGTTGAACTGGAAGCGGGCGGAGTCGATGGGGACCTCGTCCAGAAGCTCCGCCAGCCCGATGGCTTTTCCGGTGCGCTTGCTCATGCGCACCGGCTGGCCGTCCTGCATCAAACGCACGAACTGCATCAGCACGATGTCCAGCTTTTCGCCGTCTAGGCCGATGGCGTCCATGGCGCCTTTCATTCGGGCCACGTGGCCGTGATGGTCTGCGCCCCATACGTCGATGGCGCGGGAGAAGCCGCGCACCGCGAATTTGTTGTAGTGGTAAGCGATATCCGCCGCAAAATAGGTGGGCACGCCGTTGGCGCGCACCAGGACTTCGTCCTTATCCTCGTCCGTCACTTCGCCGTCCAGGCCCTTGCGCGTCACCTTGTTGCCGCCGTATTTCTCGGCGTACTGCATGGAACGGTACCAGATGGCGCCGTCTTTTTCGTAGGTGGCGCCGCGTTCGGCCAATTTGTCCAGCATTTCCCGGATGGCGCCGGATTCGTGCAGCGTGGTCTCGCTGAACCAGACGTCGTAATTCACGCGGTATTTGGCCATGTCGTCCTTAAGCCCCTGCACGTTCAACGGCAGCGCAAAAGCCGCGATATCCTTCTGCAGTTCCTCAAAAGGCTTTTCCATATAGACGTTCCCGTGCACGTCTGCAAATTTCTGTGCCAGCACACGGATATCCGCACCCTGATAGCAGTCCTCGGGGAAAGGTACGGCGTCCTCGCCCCTGAAGATCTGAAGGTAGCGGACGGCAAGGCTCTTGCCGAACTTGAGGATCTGGTTGCCCGCGTCGTTGATGAGAAACTCCCGTGTGACGTCATAGCCCGCCCAGTCCATGGCGGCGGCGAGGCAGTCGCCCAAAGCGCCGCCGCGGGCGTTGCCCAGATGCATCGGACCCGTAGGGTTGGCCGAAACGAACTCCACATTCACCTTTTCACCTTTGCCGTAGCTTGTGCGGCCGTAGTCCGCGCCGGCTGCGTTGGCGGCTAAAACTACGTCGGCAAACCAGCCCGGGGCAAGGAACAGGTTGATGAAGCCGGGGCCCGCGATCTCCACGCGGCTGAAATGCGTTTCCTCCAAAGCGGGCATCGCAGCGGCCACGGCCTCGGCGATTTTACGCGGGGGCATACCGAATACGCGCGCGCCCGCCATGGCGAAGTTGGAAGCCAGGTCTCCGTTCTTCACGTCGTTCGGCACCTCCACCACAAAGGCGGGCAGCTCCTTTTCCGGCAGGCTGCCGTCCGCCATAGCGGCGCGGGCAGCGGTCTCCAGCAGCCCGCGGGCCTCGTCCATAGCGGCCTGTTTCGGGTCGAAATGTTTAAAATCCTGCATTTTTTCAAAACTCCTGTCCCTTTGAATTCCTGTTATACCGGCGCGCCCCGTCAGTTGGCGGGCTTGACGGTGATCTTTACAATGTTGCGGCTCACGGCGGCGGTGTCCATGTCCAGCAGATAGCTGAAGCGGACGGTGCCGCCCTCGTCGGAAAGGCGGCTGTGGATCTCGTCCGCGGCCACGCCCAGGCTCAGCGAACCGTGGCCCGTCTCGTAATGGCACACATGCCGCCGGCCCTTTTCTATGACGAGCTGGCTGGGCGCCGGGCCGAAGCGCAGCATGCTCACCTTGTGTGAATCTTCCACCTTTACGGTGGTCACACAGCCTGCATAGCCTGTGGCCTCGGTTTCTTTGTAGCTGATGAAGAAGCTGCCGTTGCGCTTGACAAAGCTGCCCCGCGTCATCAGCTTCACACTGTCGCTTTCGCCGTCCTGCTCCATGGTGCCGTGGATGGTGATGAGATAATCTTCCTTCATACAGGGTCATCCTTTTACTTTTTACGTTGAGGCGCCTTGCTCCACGGGATAACCGTCCACGCTGATGCGCGTCACGGGCCCGCCCGCGTATTCGCCCAAAAACCAGTCCGAAAGCTGGGCGAAGCTCTCGGTGGTGTCGCTTACATAATAGCGTGCCGTGCCCGCGCGGCCCTCCCGCAGCAGCCCGGCGGAGGCCAGCGCGTCCCGTGCGGCCAGCGCGGTTTCCCGCCCGGGGTCGATGAGCGCCACTTCGGGGCCCATCAGATCCGCGATGATGGGCGCGATGAGCGGGTAGTGCGTGCAGCCCAGGATCAGCGTATCCACGCCCGCGGCCCTTATGTCCTTCAGGTAATCCCGTGCCACAAGGCGCGTCACGGCGTTGTCTGCGCCGAAATACCCGTTTTCCACCAGCGGCACGAACAGCGGGCATGCGGTGGCTACGATGCGCGCGCCGGGCATCAGCGCGGCGATGGCCGCGTTGTAGCTGCCGCTCTTAACGGTGGCGGGCGTACCGATGACACCGATGAGCCCTGTTCTGGTGGCGCGTACGGCGGCGGCCGCCGCGCTCTGCACCACGCCCGTATAAGGCACGGGCAGCGTGCGTGTGTAAGCCTCGGACAGCGTGCTGCTCACGGTGCCGCAGGCGGCCATCACATATTTCACGTTTTGTTCCAGAAGGAATGCGATGTCCTGCTTTGCGTACCGTACAATGACATCTACGCCGCGGGTGCCGTAGGGCACCCGGCCCGTATCGCCGAAATAGACGATGTCCTCGCCGGGCAGGATGCGCCGCAGCTCGCGCACGGCCGTCAGCCCGCCCAGGCCGGAATCGAACACGCCGATGGGAGCGCCGCGCCCCGGCGCGTTTCGCTCAGTCATGGACGCCGCCCGCCCTTTCCAGCGCCAGCGTGATCAGGCTGTCCAGCAGGCCGGGATACGTCTCGCCCGCCGCCAGCATCAGCTTGGGATACATGCTGATGCTGGTAAAGCCCGGCAAGGTGTTGATCTCGTTGAGCAGCACGCGCTGTGTGCCGTGCTCCACAAAAAAGTCCACGCGGGCCAAACCTTTGCAGCACAGCGCCCGGTAGGCGCGCACGGCCAGGTCCCGCACCTCGTCCAGCTTTTCCGGCGCAAGCTGCGCCGGGATGGCCACCCGGCTGGTGCCGGAGATGTATTTGTCATCGTAGGTGTAAAATTCGGCGCTGGCCAAAATTTCGCCGGGATGGGTGCCGGAGACTTCGTCGTTGCCGCGCACCGCGCATTCTACTTCCTGCCCCTGTACGAACCGCTCGAACACCACGCGGGAATCGTGCTGCAGGGCGAGGTCCACGGCCGCCTCCAGCTCCGCCATGTCCCGCGCCTTGGAGATGCCCACGCTGGAGCCCGCGTTGGCGGGCTTGACGAAAATGGGCCAGCCCAGTTTTTCCGCCGCGCGCCGGGCAATGGCCGCCAGCTCCGGCCGCTGCCAGCGCTCCATGCAGTCCCATTCACAGCGGGGAATGCCCGTTGCATCCATCACACGGTTGGCAATGATCTTATCCATGCACACCGCGCTGCCCAGCACGCCGCAGCCCACATAGGGCAGGCCGGCCAGCTCCAGCAGGCCCTGTATCGTGCCGTCCTCGCCGTTTTTGCCGTGCAGAACGGGAAACACCACGTCCACGGGCAGGCTGCGGCAGACGCCGTTTTCAAACGCCACAAGCCCCGCCAGCCCGCTGCCCGGGCAGATGGCTGCGGGCACATTGCCGGAGTGGCGCTCCCAGGCGCCGCTGCAAAGGTCCTCCACAGGGCCGGAGTACAAATACCAGCGCCCGTCTTTCGTGATGCCCACGGGCAGCACATCGTATTTTTCCGTGTCCAGATTGTTCAGCACGCTGGTCGCGCTCATGCGCGATACCTCGTGCTCGCTGGACGCGCCGCCGAACAGTACGGCGACTTTCAATTTCTTCAAAACACTCCACACCTTTCCTCGGGCCGCCGTGGAATAAAGCCCTGGGGCAGGCGCCTGAAAACCCGCGTGCACAAAACGCCCTGCTTTCAGACCGCCCGGAGAAAGGCTTTCGGGACGGACCGCTGCGCGGCAGCACGGCTGTTTTGCCGTGCTGCCCGCATGGTATCACTTGTATGCTGCAATCGTAGCCTTTATAATACCATACAATGGTTGATTTTAAAAGACGGCGCGGCAAATTTTGACGCGCGGCGGAAAAAGCCCGGAAAACGGCCCCGCAGGCGAAAAAATCCCTTGACGCGGGACTGTGTGCTGTGCTATGATGGTTGTACCTCTTTTGCAGGTCTATTTTTTTGTGCGCATTTTTCGATGCGCCGCCTGCGGCAAGAGGGAGGCTATTTGATGGAGGTGCCGAAAAATGAGAGTGAAGATCACCCTTGCCTGCACGGAGTGCAAACAGCGCAACTACAACACCAAGAAGAACAAGAAGAACAGTCCCGACAGGCTCGAGATGAAGAAGTATTGCCGCTTCTGCAAAAAGCATACCGTTCACCGCGAGACGAAGTAAGAAAGGCGGACATGCAACATGGCTGACAAAACCGAGAAAAAGTCCAAAGGCTTTTTCGCTGGCGTGAAGCGCTTCTTCGGACGCATCGGCAAGTTTTTCCGCGATACCGTGAGCGAGATGAAGAAGGTCGTATGGCCCTCGAAAAAGCAGATCATCAACAACACCGTCGTGGTGGCTGTCGTGGTGGTCGTGGCCGCGGTACTCATCATGGTCCTGGACGCTGTGTTCGGCTTCGGGCTGAACCAGTTGCTGAAGGGCGTGTGACCGTCCGCACTTTTAAAGCAGAAAGCGGGGTTTTGACAAATGGCAGAGGATAGAGACACCGAGGCGCGCTGGTATGTGGTGCACACCTACTCCGGCTACGAAAACAAGGTTGCGCAAAACCTTGAAACCATCGTGGAGAACCGGCGCCTGCAGGAGCTTATCCATGAGGTAAAGGTCCCCGTGGAGCTGGTGCCCGACATCAAGGACGGCAAGGAGCGCGAGGTGGAGCGCAAGCTCTTCCCGGGTTATGTGCTCGTCAAAATGGTGATGACGGACGACAGCTGGTATATCGTGCGCAATACGCGCGGCGTCACGGGCTTTGTCGGCCCGTCGTCCAAGCCCATCCCCCTCACCGACGAGGAAGTGGATAAGCTGGGCGTGGACGTACGCGAAGTGAGCCTCGATTACGCCGTGGGCGACAACGTTCAGATCATGAACGGCCCGCTGGAAGGCTTCATCGGTATCGTGGAGGGCATCGATACCGACGCGAAAAAGGTAAACGTAAAGGTTTCCATGTTCGGCCGCGAAACGCCGGCGGAGCTGGACTTTACACAGGTGAAACCCCTGTAAGCCCTGAAACGTTTTTCCGGTAAGAGCACGCGCTGCAAGGCGCTGTTTCTTATAGAGCGCGCGAAGGGTATCGCGCGTTCGTGGGAGGGCCTTGGCAATCCGGCCAAAGCCCGCAACTTACCACAATTTTTGGAGGTGCACAAAATGGCTCAGAAAGTAACGGGGTATATCAAACTCCAGATTCCGGCCGGCAAAGCTACCCCGGCTCCCCCTGTTGGCCCTGCGCTTGGCCAGCACGGCGTGAACATCATGGCGTTCACGAAGGAATTCAACGAGCGCACGCAGAAGGATATCGGTTACCTGATTCCTGTCGTCATTACGGTCTATGCGGACCGTTCCTTCAGCTTCATCACCAAGACGCCCCCGGCGGCTGTCCTTATCAAGAAGGCTGTCGGTATCGAGAGCGGTTCCGGCGTGCCCAACAAGACGAAGGTCGCGTCCATCACGAAGAAGCAGCTGGAGGAGATCGCCAGCACCAAAATGCCCGACCTGAACGCGGCGAACCTGGAGACGGCCATCAGCATGATCGCCGGCACCTGCCGCAGCATGGGCGTTACGGTCACCGACTAACTGTCCGCATAACAACCTTACCATTAGTGGGAGGATCATTCCGTATTACCACAGGAGGATATTATGAATCACGGTAAACATTATGTCGACAGCAAAAAGCTTGTCGACCGTACAAAACTGTACGACACCGAAGAGGCTCTGGCGCTGTGCTGCCAGACCGCCAAGGCGAAGTTCGACGAAACGGTCGAGCTGCATGTGCGTTTGGGTGTTGACAGCCGTCACGCGGACCAGCAGGTGCGCGGCGCCGTCGTGCTGCCCAACGGCACCGGCAAGGACGTGCGCGTTATCGCCATCGCCAAGGGCGACGCCGCCAAGGCCGCTGAAGAGGCGGGTGCGATGATGGTCGGCGACGCCGATCTGGTCGCAAAGATCCAGAACGAAGGCTTTATCGATTTTGACGTGCTGGTCACCACGCCCGACATGATGGGCCTGGTAGGCCGTCTGGGTAAGGTGCTCGGCCCCCGCGGCCTGATGCCGAACCCCAAGGCCGGTACGGTCACGCCCGATGTGGGCCGCGCCGTTACCGAGGCGAAGGCCGGTAAGATCGAGTACCGCTTGGACAAAGCCAACATCATCCATGTGCCCATCGGCAAGGCGTCTTTCGGCGCCGAGAAGCTGGGCCAGAACCTGTCCGTTGTGATGGAAGCCATCGTCAAGGCGAAGCCCGCCGCGGCGAAAGGCCAGTATATCAAGAGCGCTACCGTGGCGTCCACGATGGGCCCCGGCATCAAGCTGAACAGCGCAAAGTTCGGCGGCTGAGCTGCAAACTGAAAAAGCGCGCTCCTGCTGATTTTCAACATCGGCAGCAAAATGCGCGCGAACGCGCGGCTTTGGCAACACGGCCGGCGCGTATCTTCCGGCGCATCTACGCGGAAAAGCGCGGAACGGTTTTATGCGAATAAAACCGCAGCGTTTCCGGCTTTTCGGGTTTCGCTGCGCAAGCTGCGGGAAATCGACGGGAACGCCGGGAGAAGCACAGAGTGAATTTGCCCCTTGACGCGCGCAAAACTCTGTGTTAAAATAATAAAGCTGTTTTAAAGACAGCAGGTGCTTTTGCATAAAGGGTTTCGCCCGCCTGCCGAGAAACGCGAAAAAACATTTAATTGTATTTTTTTGCCTCTTTCTCGCAAGGGAAAGAGGCTTTTTTATGTGCTTACACACAATTGAAACGAGGTGAAATGATTTGCCAAGTGAGAAAATTTTGAGCGAGAAACAGGCTTATGTTGCCGCCCTGCGTGAAAAGCTGATGAATTCTGTTGCCGGCGTTGTCGTCGAATATAAGGGTATCAGCGTTGCGGACGACACCAAACTGCGCGCCGAACTGCGCGCGGCAGGCGTTGAGTATGCCGTTGTGAAAAACACCATGCTGCGCCTGGCTATTAAGGACTCCGACCTCGCCGGGATGACGGACGCCCTGACAGGTTCCACCGCCCTCGCGATCTCGAAAGAAGATCCCATTGCTGCCGCCCGTATTCTGAACAAGTTTGCGGAAGGCTCCAAGAAGGGCTTCGCCCTGAAGGCCGGCTACATGGAAGGCCAGGTCATGGATGTTGACGCCGTCAGCGCCATCGCCAAGCTGCCCGACCGTGAAGGCATGCTGTCCATGTTCGCAGGTGCCCTTACCAGCACCCTCAGCGGTCTGGCTGTGGCCATGCAGGCTTATGTGGATAAGCAGGAAGAACCAGCGGCATAATTTCGGCCGCACCCAAACACAAAACAACACTAAAATAAAATTGGAGGTATTATCATGGCTTCTGAGAAAATCACTGCCATTATCGACGAGATCAAAGGCCTGTCCATCCTGGAGCTGAAAGAGCTCATCGACACCTATTGCGAAGAATTCGGCGTTTCCGCTGTTGCCGCTGCTCCGGCTGCCGCCGCTGCCGCTGCTCCCGCCGCCGAGGAGAAGACGGAGTTTGACGTTGTGCTGGCTGAAGTCGGCGCCAACAAGATGGCCGTCATCAAGACCGTTAAGGAAGTTACCGGTCTGGGCCTGAAGGAAGCGAAGGACCTGGTCGACAACGCTCCGAAGACGCTGAAGGAAGCTGTTGCGAAGGACGCTGCCGAGGAAATGAAGAAGAAGCTGGAAGATGCCGGCGCCAAGATCGAACTGAAATAAGTTTGGTTTTTCCAAGCCCCCGCTGCAGGACGCAGCGGGGGCTTTTCTGATTCATGGAGTTTGTGAAAATATAAATTTAATATTGACTTTAATAAAATTAAAATATATATTTAATATAGTGAAAGGAGGCGCGCTATGGCAATTGAAACGGTTCCGGAGTGGATGGCCGGGCTGGAGGATGAGGACGTGGCGTTCATCAAAAAATTCCTGCTGGCCTCCGGCAGCCTGAAGGAAGTGGCCGGGCTGTACGGGGTCACTTATCCCACGGTGCGCCTGAGGCTGGACAGGCTCATCCAAAAAATACATTTGAGCGAAGATACAGCGGCAGACCCGTATGTGGCGCTCGTCAAGAGGTTGGCCGTGGCGGACAAGCTGGATTTTGATACCGCCAAACTGCTGATCCAGAGCTACAAAAAAACGAAAGGGGAGGATGCGTAATGGCAATCATAACGACGCTGGTCGGTCTGGGCGTTCTGCTGGTGTTCACAGTGCTGGGCTGCGTGCTGGAGGTTTTTCTGGCCAGGAGGGAGAGCATATGGCCGGGACTGGCCCTGCCTATCCTCGCCGGCCTGTATGCGGTGGTGATGGCGCTGAGCTATACAGCTGCGCCGGATACACCCTGGAACCAGGTGTTGGGCGGCGTGCTGGCGGTATTCCTGGTTTCGGGCATCCCGGCTTTTTTGCTGCTGATGGTGTTCTTTATCTGCCGCAGTGGCAGGCGCCGGAAAAAGCAGCTGGAAAAAATGAATGTGCAGGATCTGTGATGCCGGCCTGCGGCGGCATACTTTGCATACAAAGAGAAAGACGCCCCGTACCGGGTCATCCGGTACGGGGCGCCGTGCTTTTACGCAGGTCATTTATTTTTCGGATGCAAAAGGTTCGTGATGCCGCCCAGAAGCAGAAAGCCGCCGATGATGCCGGCCTGCACGCGGAAGGAGCCGCCTTTTAAAAAGGGCAGGATCTCCCATGGGCTAACTGCGAAAAACACAAAAATAAGCCCGAGGACCAGCAGCAGGGCTGCTCCGAGAATGCGTTTGTTTTTTGGCAATGAAAGCCCTCCTCTGTTCGGGGAACCTTCCCCGCTGAGATACGGTTTCATAGTACCAGCTTTGCGGTAGAGCTGTCAAGTGGGCGGAGCCTGCACTACTCTGTTTCACCGGGGAACGGTTCATTGGCAAAAAAGGCGATGCCGCAGGCGCCCGGCCCCGCATGGGTGCCGATCACAGTACCGATGGCCTGCACCATCGGCTTTTGCAGATGCAGGTTCTGCGTTACATAGCAGGCAAAGGGGCCGACGCCCTTGGGGCTGCCGGAATAGCCGACTACGACGGGCCATGCTTCATCAATGCCGCCGCACCGGTCGATTCCTTTAAAAATGGCGACATATGCGCCGGGCATGCCGCGGGCTTTGTCCACCATGCCCAGCTTGCCGCGGGCGTCCAGAGAAAGCACGGGCTTGATGCCCAGCAGGCCGCCGGCGATGGCAACCGCGCCGGAAAGGCGGCCGCCCTTGTGCAGGTATTTCAGCGTGTCCACTACCGCATACAGGCGCAGATGGGTACGGGCGGTCTCCAGATCGGCTACGATGTCCATGGCGGAAAAGCCCTCGGCAACACGCTGAACGGCACGCCGCACCAGAAGCTGAAGCCCCAATGTGGCGCTGCGGCTGTCGACGATATAGATGTTGTCATATTCTGCTTCTTCTTTGGCGATCTCAGCGCTTTGGCAGGTGCCGGAGAGCGCTGCAGACAGCAGCACACAGATCACGGTGTCGCCCGCCGCCTTGGCGGCAAGAAAGTGGGAAAGAAACAGCTCCGGGCTGGGCTGGCTGGTGGTGGGCAGTTTATCGGCCGCTGCCAGCATGTCGTAAAAACGCTCCAGGGGCAGGTCTATCCCATCCTGATAGTGGGCGTCGCCGAAGCTGACGGTGAGCGGTACCACGGCCACGCCCAACGCGGCGGCGTCCGCCATGGAAAAATCTGCGGTGGAATCGGTGAGGATGCGGATCATAGTATCTTCTCCTGTTCTTCTATGGGGCGTGCGTCCCCCCTCCGGGGCCGCACGGGATGGAGCACCTGCCCGGAAAATGGCTCGCCGGGCCGGTGCGGCGGCTGTCACAATTCTGCAAAAAAAGCGTGCAGGGAGGCGAGCGCGGTGGAGAGCGCCGCTATTTCGGCCTCGCTCAGGCGGGCGGCTGCGCGGGCGACCAGTGTTTCGTGGAATGCCGCGTGGCTTTCCAGCGCGGACCGCGCGGCAGGTGTCAGCGCCACCGTCACGCGGCGCTTGTCCCGGCTGCCGCGGGAGCGGACGAGATATCCTTTCTGCTCCAGCGTTTTGACAGCCACACTCAGCGTGCCGGAGGTGATGGAAAGATGTGCGGCAACCTCCGCCATGCCCGCTGCGCCGGATGCGTCGACAGACGACTTTTCCACGGCTTCCAGCACATGCATCTCGGAAACAGAGAGGTTTTTGCATGGCCCTTTGCGGATGCTGGCCTCCTCCAGACGGAGGATATCATTGAATACATTGACCAAAAAACCGTTCAGCTGCGCTTCATGCTGTGTCATTGCGGGCCTCCTTCAGGTGAATAGTTTGAAATTCAAACAAAATCGATTATACGTCTGGTAAAGCCGAAAGTCAAGAAGATATTTTGATATTCAAAATTTATTTACAAAGCAAACGGTTTGCTTTGGAGGGAAGACAACAGGCTTTTCCTTGACAAAGAAGCGGCAGAGGCGTAAACTGATATTTACTAAATTAGTAATTTAGTAAATAAGTGGTTGAGAGAAGGAATAAAAATGCCGTCAGAAGCCCGCAAGCGGGAATTAAAAGAACAATATAAGGCCATGCGTCCCGAGATGGGCGTTTTCGTTTTCCGGTGCGTTCCCACGGGCAAAAATTATGTGGGCTGGACGCACGACCTGAAAGGCACGCTCAACAGCCTGCGATTCCAGTTGGAGCTGGGCAGCTGCCGGGAAAAGGCGCTGCAGGAGGCGTGGCGTGTTTATGGCGGAGCGGCGTTTTGTGTGGACGTGCTGGAAAAGCTGCCCTATGACAAAGACGATGAAACAAAGACCGATTATTCCGAGGAGCTTACCCTGCTGTGCCGGCTGTGGCAGGAGAAGCTGCCGGACCACGAGGAAGTTTGGAGGAACCGCACATGAAGATCCCCACCACATTAAAGCACAAGCCTGTCATTGTTGCGGAAAATTACGACAGTATCGACGGGCGCGGCGCATACCATTCCGATGCGAAGGGCCTTTCCCTGGGCCTGGCCCAATGGAACGACCGGGGCAAGGTGGATATCTCGGCCAAAGTCTGGCGGCATACCGGGGAGAAATGGTCGCGCCAGTCGGAGGAGCTGCCCATGCACCGCGTTCTGGACCTTGCCATCCTGCTGTGCCGCACCAACCTGTATTTTCGCGATGAAGCGTACCGCCATCCACGATATTATGACCCGGAGCATCCGCGGATCGACCGTGTGGGCCTGCAGGGCGACGCGATGGACATTGAAGTATGCACGGAAAATCCCATGCTGGAAGAAGATATCCGCCTGTTTTACAATGTGCTGGGCGAGGACGGCGAGCTGCTGGGCGAGCGATTTTCCGTTCTGGCCCGGCTGCTGCGGGAGATGGGATATTGATTCCTGAGCGAGGCCTTTTTTAAAAGTTGTAAAATTTGACGAGCCGTGTCGAATCGGCTTGAAAATCCCTGCAAAATAGTGTAATTTATTATTACTGCGCAAAAATCTGTTTGGGAGACCGCGGTTCGTCCCAGGACCGCAGGGCGAACAAACAGATTGAGCCGTTTTGGGATATCGATTGAAACGCCGGGAAACGGCGTGCCTGCGGGGAAAGCTCCGGAGGCAGAAACACGGAGGGATTTTCATGAAAAAATGACGAAACGCATCGCGCTGGCGCTTTCCATGGTACTGTTTGCACTGGCGTTCACAGCCTGCGGCCCGAACCTGCTTTCCGGCGGAGACGGCGGCTTGAAGGATACGGAGGGCGGCATCGGCGATACGCTGTCCAACATGTTCTTCGATTATACGGTGCTGGAGGCCACGAGCCCGGCGGAATATGACGGTTATACTGCCGCGGAGGGAAACCGTCTGATCGTTTGCAGCGTAAAGGTGAAGAACACCTTTGGCGAAACGATCCCCATGTATGATTCCGACTTTCAGCTGCAGTGGGGCGACATCGGCGGCGACGATGATGATTACACCTTCTCGCTGGATGCGTTCAACGACACGATGATGCCGCTGGAATATGAACTGGCCGACGGCGAAGAAGTGACCTATGACCTGGTGTTCGAGGCCCCCGCAGATGTGAAGGACTTCGGCCTGGTTTATCTGGAGGAATACTACACGGGCAGCGAATCCGAGTCCGGCACGGGTGATTTCTTCAGTGTGAACTTCACAGTGGAGTAAACGTACATCCCGCATGTGAACAGACGCAAACGCCCCGGGCGGCCGAAAGGCCGCCCGGGGCGTTCTATGTTTTGGTGCGTACAGCGTCATTCCGGCGCTTTCATGCTTTCCACCATGCTGATGTTCCGCAGCTTGCGCTTCATGCCAAGGTTCACCAGCAGGGAAAAGACAACGGTGAGCACGGCAGAGAGCACAAAGCTGAGGGGCTTGATGTCCCGCCCGAACATGACCATATCCACCTCCACCGTGCGCATGATAAACATGTGCAGGAAGATACCGCCCACAAGGCCCAGCAGCATGCCGATCACTGTGAGAACGTTGGATTCGCGGTAGACGTAGGCCTCCACCTCGCGCTCAAAGAAGCCCAGCACCTTGATGGTGGCGATTTCCTTTGTGCGCTCGGTGATATTGATGTTCATCAGGTTGTACAGTACCACAAAAGCCAGCATGCCGGCACACAGGATGATCACGTACACGACATAGTTGATGCTCGCGATGGTGTCGTCCAGACTCGAGCGCATGCTGCTCATCTGCGTGAGGCCCGCTACCCCGTCCACCTCCAGCAGGGATGTGGAGAAGGCTTCGTCCACATCCTGCGCATCGTCGGGCAGGATGCCCAGCACAGAGTTGTATTCCAGCGCGCTGCCGTAGGCGTCCTCATAAACGGAGGGCGTCATATACACATAATTTTCCACATAATTTTCCGCTACGCCCGTGACGGTGAATGTGCCCTCCCGGCCTTCGCCGTTTTCCAGCGTGAGCGTGTCCCCGGGCGAAAGGCCCGCTTCGTCGCTGAACTTTTCCGTGATGACCACGCCGTCGTCTGTCAGCGGTACGGCTGCGCCGCTTTTGCGTTCATGCAGGTCGATAAAATTGTCCAGCCGTGCTTCATCCTCGGGTACAAAGAGGTATACGTCATAGCTCTGGCCGTCCACATCCAGCGAAATGCGCTCCTGCTGTACGGGCAGGTAGCTCGTGACCTGTTCGGGAGCATCCATCAGCGCCTGGAATCCGGCATCCTTCAAGGCGCTCTCTTTGCTCAGTGTCACGAGGAAATCATAGGTGAACACCTTGCCGAACTGTTTGGATACGATGTCGCTGATGGAGTCCTTCAGGCCGAAGCCCGTCACCAGCAGCGCCGTACAGCCAGCCACGCCGATGACCGTCATGAAAAAGCGCTTTTTGTATCGGAACAGGTTGCGCGCCGTCACCTTGTGGGTGAACTTCATGCGCTTCCATACCGGTGTGATGCGCTCCAGGAAGATGCGCTTGCCTGCCTTGGGCGCTTTGGGCAAAAGGAGCTGTGCGGCCCACTCTTTCAGCGTCTGGCCGCAGGCGTTCAGTGTGGCGGCGCTGGTGCACAGGAGCGCCGCGCCCACGCCCAGCACGGCCAGCGAAGCGTGGAACAGACAGCGGAACCCGGGGATGGTATACATGGTGCCGTAGGCGTTCCAGATGACGATGGGAATGACCGTAAAGCCGAAGGCAAGGCCGGCGGCGCCGCCCACCAGTGTGGCCACCCAGGCATAGAACAGATATTTGAACATGATCTGTCCCCGCTTGTAGCCCAATGCCTTCAGTGTGCCGATCTGCAGGCGTTCTTCCTCCACCATGCGCGTCATGGTGGTAAGGGCCACCAGCGCGGCCACCAGGAAAAAGAAAATGGGGAACACCGTGGTGATGGCCTCCAGCTTATCCACATTGGAAAGGTAAGAGGACGCGCTCACGTGGGAGGTGCGGTCCAGAATCATCCATTCCGGAACTTCCAGCTCCGCCAGCTTCTGCTCCCCGTCCGCGATCTCAGCCTCGGCGTCGGCCAGCTGCTGCTCTACATCTTTTTTCTGTTTTTCGTATTCCGCCTCGCCGTCTTCCAGCTCGGCTTTGCCGTCCTCCAGCTGGGCCAGGCCGTCCTCATACTGCGCCTTGGCGGAATCCAGCTTTGACTGTGCCAGCTCCAGCTGGAGCTGGGCCAGGCCGGGGGCCAGGTTCAGTGCCGTTTCGCCGGAGGCAATCTGCTTTTCCGCCTCCAGGACCTGTTTTTTGGCGGCCGACAGCTGCTGCTGACCGTCGGCCAATTGCTTTTCTCCCTCTGCGATCTGCGGTTCTGCCTCGGTGATCTGTGCTTTTGCGGTGTCCAACTGCGTGCGCGCTGCGGCGAGCGCCGCGCTGGACGTGTCGTAGGCAGCCTGCGCCGACGCCAGCTGCGCGTTGGCGGCGTCCAGCGCCGCCTTCGCGGGGGCCACAGCAGTCTGTGCCGCCGAATATTCGGCCTGTGTCGCGTTCAGTGCCGTGTTTGCGGTATCCAGCTCCACCTGCGCCGCGTCCCGTGCATCAATGGCGGCCTTGGCGGCAACCGGCTCCGTGGCCAGCCACTCGTCCTCCGTGGCGCAGCCTGCGGCGCTCATGCCCGCGTCCACCTGTGCCTGCGCCGCGTCGCGTTCGGATTGGGCTGTGTTTGCCCGGGACTGCGCCGCCTCATAGGCGGCCTGCTTGCCGGAGAGGTCCGCCGCCGCCGCTGCGGCGTCATACGTTTCCTGGGCTGCGGCTGCGGCCTCCCGCAGTGCGGGCAGCGCGGCCGCCAGTTCCGGCAGGCGTGCTTCTCCCTCGGCAACAGTGGGCTCCAGTGTTTCCACAAGCTGTTTGGCCGCGGCAAGCTGGGCCTTCGCGTCGGCCAGCTCTTGCTTTTTGTCGTTCAGCAGGGCCTCGTTTTCCTCGATCTGCGCTTTGGCGTCGATCAGCGCGGCCTGGCCTGCCGCAAGCTCCTGCTGCTTCTGTGTCAGAGTGCCGGGCAGACTTTCCTTATTGGCCTGCAGCTCTTTTTCGCCGCTGGCGATCTGTTTTTTCGCGCTGTCCAGCTGCGCTTGGGCGTCCTCCAGCTCCGCGCGCCCTTCGTCCAGCTGCTCTTCTGCATCGCCCAGCTTTTCCGCAGCCTCTGCCTTGGCGTCTTCCAGCTCCTGCCGGGCGTCGGCCAGCTTTTGCTCGGTATCTGTTTTGACTTCGTTGTAACGGGCGGTGCAGCGCGCGCCGCTGACCGCCTCCACCCGGTCCGCCACGGCGTCCACAGCGGCCTGGTATTCGTCCGAGGCGCTGTCCAGCGCCTGCGCGCCGGCCACAGTGGCGAAGATCTCGCTGTAAGCCTCCTGGGAAAAGCTCTCTTCGCCCACGTATATTTTCAGGGCGACGGTGCCGTCGCCGATGGTGGCGCTTTCCCGATCCACCGAGAAATAATAGCTGGTGCGCACGATGCCCACGATCTTGAACTCGGTATCTGCCAGCGTGCCGCTCACGTCGCCGTTGGTGGCGGCGATGGTCAGCGTATTGCCCACGCTCAGCGGTCCGGTTCCGTCGATGACGTTTCCTTCCACCAGCACACATTCGTTGCGCTGAATGGGCAGGCGGCCCTCCACCACGTCCAGGCGGTTCAGATAATTTTCCGGCTCTTTTTCCTCGATTTGGCCCGTGGGCAGGCTGTGAATGCGTGTGACGATGTTCTTTTTTTCGCCTGCGTCCACGAACATGTCCGTCATATAGGCGGGCATCACCTCGTCTACGCCGTCCACGGCGGCGATGGCTGCCACGTCATCGTCCGTCAGGCCCAGCGGGCTGACGATGCGCAGGTCGTGCATGTTCTGCCGGTCAAAGTATTCGTCGATGGTGGTGCGCATATCGATGGGCATGGCCATCAGCCCCGACAGGAGCCCAACGCCCAGCGCCACGATGGCGGCGATGGCGATGAAGCGGCTGAAGGTGCCCTTCATGGTGCGCAGCACAACTTTCCGGTATGTTTTTTTCACAGCCGCGTCACCACTCGATCTCTTCCACCGGGGTGGGGTGTTCGTTCACCACATTGGAGATGGCCTGCCCGCTTTTGATGCGGATGACGCGGTCGGCCATGGCGGTGAGCGCGGAGTTGTGCGTGATGACGATGACGGTGCGCCCCGTGCTGCGGCAGGTGTCCTGCAGCAGGGCCAGCACCTGTTTGCCGGTTTTGTAGTCCAGCGCGCCCGTGGGTTCGTCACACAGAAGAATTTTTGGGTTTTTGGCCAGCGCGCGGGCAATGGAAACGCGCTGCTGCTCGCCGCCCGAAAGCTGCGCCGGGAAGTTGCCCATGCGGTGCTCCAGCCCCACCTGGCGCAGCGTTTCGGCCGCAGGCAGCGGCTCTTTGCAGATCTCGCTGGCGAGCTCCACGTTTTCCAGCGCCGTCAGGTTCTGCACCAGATTGTAGAACTGGAATACAAAGCCAACGTCGTACCGGCGGTATTCGGTGAGCTGCCGCTGATTGTAGGCGCTCACCTCCTTGCCGTCCAGCCAGATATGTCCTTCGTCGCAGGTGTCCATACCGCCCAGCATGTTCAGCACGGTGGTTTTTCCCGCGCCCGAAGGGCCGACGATAATGCAGAATTCGCCTTTTTCGATGTGGAAGGTGACATGGTCGGCTGCGGCGATGCGGTTTTCACCCATTTGGTAATATTTGCAGACATTGTCGAAGGTAACAAAATGCTCCAAAACGGATACGCTCCTTCAGCGCTTGTTAAGGGACAGGCTGTCCGTTAATAAACGCGGTGTTGATTATTTTCGATGATTTCATTATAATAAGAATCACAAAAAACCGCAATCATCATTGTGCAAATTTATGTGGAAAAATAGACACATTGCACAGCATCTGTCGATTTTTTTGTAAACTTTCTATGACACGGAGGGGAAGGCCATGGCAGAGAACACCACAGACCGCCGCGTGCGGAAAACGCGCGGGCAGCTGCGGCAGGGGCTGGTGCGTCTGATGCGGGAAAAAAGCATTCAGGATATCACGGTGAAGGAACTGTGCGAGGAATGCGATATCAACCGCGGTACGTTTTATCTGCATTATACAGACGTGTACCAGCTTCTGCACAGCATCGAGGACGAGCTGCTGGTGGAGTTCGAGCGCGTGCTGGACGGCCTGACGGCGCAGTCGGTGCTGGCAGCGGCCACGCCCAGCCCGGCCATGTGCAGCATGTTTGAGCTGCTGGCCGACAATGCGGACATGTGCCTGGTGCTGCTGTGCCACAACGGCGACATGGCCTTTCTGGAAAAGGTCAAGGATATTGTGCGCCTACGCGTGCTGGACGAATGGGGCGCGCAGTTCCGCAGCAACGGGCGGGACACCTATGATTATGTATATTCCTTCATCGTATCCGGCTGCATCGGCATGCTGCAGTGCTGGCTGGAGAAAGAGATGCCCATCTCCCCGCGGGAGATGGCAGCCATGGTGGAGGGCGTGCTGGTGAAGGGTGTCACGGCGCTGCTGTAACTGCCCCGCCATGCCGGAAAACCCCTCTCCCGCCGGGTGCTGAAACGGCACGGCTCCCGCATATAGATGGGGAAAGGGGCTGATGTTTATGCTGTTCGCGCTCACACTCACGACGCTTGCAGGCCTTTCCACGGGGCTGGGCGGGCTTGTGGTTCTGCTGTTCAAACGCCCGCGGGCGCGGATGATGGCGTTTTCCATGGGGTTTGCCGGGGGCGTGATGCTTACGGTGTCGCTCTCCGACATGCTGCCGCATACCGTCGAGGCCTATTCCGATACCATGGGCCGGTTCCCGGCGGCGCTGGCCTCTGCCAGCTTGTGCGTGATGGGAATGCTGATCGCTCTGCTGCTGGAGCGGTGCATCCCCGATGAAAAGGAGCTTGCGGCCCGCCCGGACGGGCATGCGGCGCGTGGGACGCCGGCCATCAATCCCGGCGCGCTGCGCAGCGCTATGGTGACAACGGCCGCCATCGTGCTGCACAATCTGCCCGAGGGCATCCTCACGCTGTTTACAAGCTACGCCAGCCCAACGCTGGGCGCAACGCTTACGCTGGCCATTGCACTGCACAATATTCCAGAGGGCATCGCTATCTCGGTGCCCGTATACTACGCCACAAACAGCCGGGTGCGCGGCGCGCTTTACGCTCTGCTGTCCGGCCTGGCCGAGCCCGCCGGTGCGCTGCTGGCGTTCTTTTTGCTGCGGAGCTTCATCTCGCCGCTGTTCCTCAACGGGCTTATCGCGACCATCGCGGGCATTATGATCTATGTATCCATCAGCGAGCTCATACCCGAGGGCTTTTCCTACGGCAGGCGCAGCTATACCGTGGGGGGACTGGTGGCGGGTATCCTGGCCATGAGCGTGGGCATTTACCTTGTTTAATCGCCCGCCGCGTGCTATACTGTTTGTAACCGTTTCTTCATATTTTTGTGATATAATAACCTTAAAGCCGCCGCTGCCGCGGCTGCGCGTGTGCGCTGCACACGCCCCTGTGCTGGCGCACAGGGTTTTGAGAACATTGAACCATGCAAAACCGCAGCAGGTGCGGTTTTGCTGAGGCCGCTGCGCGGCGTCATGCTGTACTGAAAAACGGAGATCTGCCGCGGAGGGAGGGTCTTGTGTTGCGAAACCAGATGCGCCTGTGTGCAGCGCTGTTGTGCTGTGTGCTGCTGTGCAGCTGCGACGGCATTGTCCTGGGCGGCAAAAATGTGGAAGAGCTTCTGCGCGCGCCGCGTCCGTCCGAACGGCAGAGCGCCGTGCAGACGGCTCTGAATGCCTATCTGGGCGAGACCCTTCAGCTGAAATATCCCCGGGGCGGCGCCGAGCCGGACCCGGTAATCTTTGCGGACCTGGACGGCGACGGCGCCGAGGAGGCCGCAGTGCTGTACACTGCCGAAAGCAAGGGCCAGAACGTGCATCTTTCGGTGCTGGAGCAGGACGGCAGCGGCGGCTGGAGCATCGCCTACGAGGTGATGGGCCTGTCTACCGAGGTGGCCGAGGTGGAGCTGGCCGAGGTGTTCGGCGGCTCCACGCAGCTGGTGGTGGGCTATGCAAACGCCAATTTGGTGGACAAGTATCTGGAGGTCTACGACTACCGGGACGTGACGATCTACTCCGCCTGCAAGCAGCCCTATGACGCCTACCTGCTGGGCGACCTGACGGGCAGCGGACGTACGGAGCTGGCGGTGGCCGCCGTCACATCGGAGCCGGGCGGGCTGTCCCTGCAGCTTTTTGTGCCGGACGGGCGTGCCATGACGGCGGCACAGGGCGTAGAGCTGGACGAGCGGCTGGAAAAATGCACCGCTCTTTACGCGACCCGCTGCGGCGCGGCCCGCGGCCTTATTGTGGACGGTTCAGTGTCCTCGGGGGCGGCCAGCCAGCTTCTGTGTTGGGAAGACGGCGTGCTGTTTCCCTATCCGGACAAAGAGGAAGGCGGCGACGTATTTGCCCGCAGCCAGCGCTCCCGCACCCTGTCCGCGTTGGGGGCCCAGGACCTTTCGGGCACGGGCGAGGTGCTGATCCCCGAGGTGGGCGCCAGCATCGCTACGCTGCAGTCGGCCCGGCGTTTTTATCCCGTGGAGTGGATGAACTACCTGTGCGAGCAGCCGCTGCAGCAGTTCGGCGTCTACGACGCGGATCACAACTATTTTGTGCGCCTGCCCACAGAATGGCAGGATAATATGACCGTATCCGCCCAGTCCGAGAGCGATTGGCAGATACGGTCCAAAGAGGACAACAGCCTGCTGTGCGCGGTGCGCGTGGCAGACCGCGCCGCTGCCAACGGCACCTATACACAGGCGGCGCAGCTGGCAGAGAAAAAAGTGCTCGTGTATTTCGGCGAAAGCTGCACTGCGGTACAGGCGAACCTGATCCGCCGCGGCGTGGCTGTGCTGGGATGACCGGGCTTCAAGACATCCTTCGGGAGGAATGTACATGAGAAAGATCCTGGTTGTGGAAGACGAAGACGCCATCCGCGAGGTGGTTGCGCTCAACCTGCGCCTCGCCGGCTACGAGGTGACGGAGGCTGCCAGCGCCGAGCAGGCTCTGGCGGTGTTCAGCCCGTCGGCGGGCTTCGACGTGGCCGTGCTGGACATCATGCTGCCCGGAATGAACGGTTTTTCCCTGTGTGAGACCATCCGGAGGGACAGCGCGTCCATCGGCATCATCATGCTCAGTGCAAAAACGCTGGAGACGGATAAGATCAAAGGCCTCTCCATCGGCGCGGACGATTATATGACAAAGCCTTTCAGTGTCAGCGAGCTGCTGGCGCGCGTGGAAGCGCTGGTGCGCCGCGTGGGGCGGCAGGGCGCCTCCTCGGCCGCGCCGGAGCCGGATGGCCGCATGGTGTCCGGCGTATTCGTGCTGGACCAGAAAAGCCGCGTGCTGTACAAGAACGGCACGCCCATCGACCTTACGCAGGTGGAGTTCCAGATCATGGAGCTGTTTTTTGCCAACCCGGGCGTGGCGCTGGTGCGCGAGAAGATTCTGGAGGGCGTCTGGGGCGAAAACTATTTCGGCGACGTGAAGATCGTGGACGTGAACATTCGGCGTCTGCGCATGAAGATCGAGGACGAGCCCAGCGCGCCCAAGCATATCCTGACGGTGTGGGGCTACGGCTACCGCTGGAACGCATAGCACTGGTTTTGTATTTTCTTTGGGCAGAGGGGGCGGCCGTGTGAACAGCATCACCAAGCGCTGGGTGCGCGGCAGCCTGCTTGTCACCATTCTGATGTGCCTCGTGGCGGAGGCTGTGTTCCTGTATTATTCCATCACCAATTACTACGACGGCGCGCGGCGGGCTATGACGACGCGCACCAGCACCATCATCACCCAGCTCAACGCAAGCGCGGCCCAGACGGGCGAGAGCCAGGGCGTGCTTTTGCGCCGTATGGTGGAGCAATTTACGGAGAAGGACAAGTTCGAGCTGATGCTTGTGAACGCTGCTGGAAAGCCTCTGGTGACAAGCACAGGATTTGCGCCGGACGACAGCGTGGCCGGAGAGGATTATCTGGAGGCGCTGGCCAGCGAAAAGGGCGAGGGCCACGCGGTGTACCGCACGGCCATGGGCGAAAAGGTGATGGCCGTCACCACACTGCTGCCCCGGGCCGCGGGAGAGATCGTGGCCGTGCGCTTTGTCACCAGCCTCACGCTGGTGGACCAGAGCATCGCGGCGCTGGTGGCTTTCAGCCTGGCGCTGGTCACGGCAGTGGTGCTGTTCAGCGTGTGGACGGGCATGTTCTTCATCCGCAGTATCGTGCGCCCCATCGGAGAGATCGAGGCTACCGCCGCGAAGATCGCCGAGGGAAATCTGGACACGCGTATCGAAAACAAATATAATGATGAGATCGGCAAGCTGTCCGACACCATCAACCATATGGCGGGCGAGCTGGACAAGACCGAGCGCATGAAAAACGAGTTCATCTCCTCGGTCTCCCACGAGCTGCGCACTCCGCTCACTTCCATCAAGGGCTGGGTGGAGACCATCGCCGCCATCCGTGACCCGGCCGACCCAAATTTCCGCCGGGGCGTGCAGGTCATTTCCAGCGAGGCGGACCGTCTGTACAGCATGGTGGAGGAGCTGCTGGATTTTTCCCGTATGCAGAACGGCCTGAAGCTGGACCTGCAGCTTTTGGACCTGGTGGCCGAGGTGAGCGACGCGGCCATCATGGTGGAGCGCCGCGTGGAGCTGGAGGGCCTGCATCTTGCGTATGACGAACCCGAAGAGCCGATGCCGGTGATGGCGGACCCCGCCCGGCTGCGCCAGGTGTTCATCAACGTTCTGGACAACGCCGTCAAATATTCTCCGCCCCACGGCACTGTACGTATGGACGTGCTGTCCGACGGCAACAGCGCTTTCGTCAATATCTCGGATGAAGGGCGGGGCATTGCGCCGGACGATCTGGAAAACGTCAAGGTGAAGTTTTTTAAGGGAAAAGGCGCGGTGCGCGGAAGCGGTATCGGGCTGGCTGTGGTGGATGAGATCGTCACCGCACTGGACGGCAGCGTGGACATCCAAAGCGAGGTGGGACGCGGCACGACGGTGACCGTGCGCCTGCCTCTGTACAAGCGGCCGGCTCCGTCCGGCGCGCCGCCCCGCGGCGGCACGGCGGGGGTTTGAAACGCTTTCCCGGCGTCGCGGGCCTGCCCGCGCGCCGTGAAACGCTGTCCGGCCTTTGGGCCGGGAGCGGATAATTTATTGATGCATCGTCCGCAGAAAGGAAATCCGATTGAACAACAAAAATGAAAAAGCCTGCTGCTTTAAAACGAGCGTGGGCGGACAGGCCCTTATGGAGGGCGTGATGATGCGCGGCCCGCAGAAAATGTGCGTGGCTGTGCGCCAGCCGGACGGAGAGATTTTTACCGAGGTGTCGCCCATCCGGACGCATCCCTGGCAGAAATGGCCCTTCGTGCGGGGAATATTCAACTTTATCGACAGCCTGGTCTCGGGCTACAAGTGCCTTATGAAGAGCGCCGAAGTCTCCATGGGAGAGGACGCGGACCTGGAGGAAACAAAGTTCGACAAATGGGTGGCCGAAAAATTCGGCGACAAAGGAACCAATTTCATCATGGCCGTGGCGGCCGTGCTGGGCGGCGTTCTGGCGCTTGTTCTGTTTATGGTGGTGCCCACTGCGCTGGCCGGGCTGCTGGCGCGGTTCGTGCCGCTGGGGGGCTGGCGCGCGTTGATTGAGGGCGTGTTCAAGCTCGTCATGCTGGTGGGCTACATGGCTCTGGTCAGCCGCATGAAGGAGATTGCCCGCATGTTCCGCTACCATGGCGCGGAGCATAAGACCATTGCCTGTTATGAGTCAGGCCGGGAGTTGACCGTCGAAAACGTGCGCCCCTGTACCCGTTTCCATCCGCGCTGCGGCACCAGCTTTCTGCTGATCGTCATTCTCATCAGCATTTTGGCCGGCGCGCTGATCACCACCGAAAACACACTGCTGCGCATTGCGCTTAAGCTGCTGCTTCTGCCTGTCGTGATGAGCGTCAGCTATGAGATCATCAAGCTCTGCGGCCGGTACGACAACCCGCTCACCCGCGCGGTGTCCGCACCGGGGCTCTGGCTGCAGCGCATCACGACCAGCGAGCCGGACGACGGCATGATCGAATGCGCCATCGCCGCGGTGCTTCCGGTCCTGCCGGAAAATCCCGAAGACGGAAAATGGTAACGCCCCTGGCGGCAGTGCGGGACAGGCTGGAGGCCGCAGGCATCCCGGACGCGGCGTTCGAGGCCGCGCAGCTTTACATGCTTGCCACCGGGCGGGACGCACGGCTGTCCGGCGGCGCGCCGCTGACGGCTTTTGAACAGAAGAAGCTGGACGCACTGTGTGAAAAACGGTGTGCGCGGTTCCCGCTGCAATATCTGTGCGGCGAATGGGACTTTCTGGACCTGACGCTGAAGGTGGGGCCGGGCGTGCTGATCCCCCGGGCCGACACCGAGACCGTGGCAGAGGCGGCCATTGAAGCGGCGCGTGAAGCTGGGCCGGGCGCTGCTGTGGCGGACCTGTGCAGCGGCACCGGAGCCATTGCGCTGGGGGTGGCAACGCATGTGCCGGGTGCGCGCGTCACGGCCGTGGAGCTCTCACCGGACGCACTGGCCTATCTGCGCGCCAACAATGCGGCCTGCGGCTGTCCGCTGTGTGTGGTGCAGGCGGATGTTCTGCGCTGGCAGGAGGAATGCGCGCCGGGCAGCTTTGATGTCATCGTGTCCAACCCGCCGTATATCGCGCCGGAGGAGATGGCCGGGCTGCAACCGGAGCTTTTCCATGAGCCGCGCATGGCGCTGGAGGCCCCGGACGGGGGCTTGGCCTTCTACAAGCATATCGCGCCTGCTTATTTCGGCGCGCTCAAACCGGGCGGCCGTCTCATTCTGGAGATCGGCTGGCGTCAGGCGGACGCTGTGTGTGCTCTGTGCCTTTCTGCGGGATATGAGGATGTGTCTGTCCGCAGTGATTTGAGCGGCAACCCACGCTGTGTGCTGGCCCGCCGTCCGATTGCATTTTAGCGGCTTTTGGGGTATAATAACCCCAACCCCGCCGCTGCCGCGGCCACGCGCATTGCATGCGCTGATGCGCTGGCGCGCATGGGCCCGGGAACATTGAACCGTGCAAAACCGCAGCGAGTGCGGTTTTGCTGAGGCCGCTGCGCGGCGTCGCGGTATCCTATGACTGTTTAACAAATGCGGGCCGCAGGTGAGCGTGCGTTTAGCGGCATAGATACTGTGGATTTTGGTGAATATGGGCGAACGGCGAAATATGAGCTTAGAAACATGGTATACTATTTCCACATATTATGAAGAAGCAATGCGCGAAATGTCCCCTTTATAGGACGGTTTGCGCGTTATACTTGAAAAGCGGGGCAGGCTGGGCCGCCCCGCAGGATGGAGGGACGTTATGGCGGAGAAAAAACAGTCTGCGGCGGACAAAAAGGCTGCGGGTGATAAAAAAAGCGCGCTGGAAACGGCGCTGGCACAAATTGAAAAACAGTTCGGGAAAGGCGCCGTGATGAAGCTGGGGCAGAACGTCACCATGCAGGTGGACGCCATTTCCACGGGCAGCATCTCGCTGGACATGGCGCTGGGCATCGGCGGCCTGCCCCGCGGGCGTATCGTCGAAATCTACGGACCGGAAGCGTCGGGCAAAACGACGCTGGCGCTGCACTGCATCGCCGAGGCCCAGAAGGGTGGCGGCGAGGTTGCGTTCATCGACGTGGAACACGCGCTGGACCCTGTATACGCTAAGGCGCTGGGTGTTGATATCGACAGCCTTCTCGTCAGCCAGCCGGACACGGGCGAGCAGGCGCTGGAAATCTGCGAGGCGCTGGTGCGCTCGGGCGCCATCGACTGTGTGGTCGTGGACTCCGTGGCGGCCATGGTGCCCCGTGCCGAGATCGAGGGCGAAATGGGCGACGCCCATGTGGGCCTGCAGGCCCGCCTGATGAGCCAGGCCATGCGCAAGCTGACGGGCATCATCGGCAAGACGGGCACCGTCGTCATCTTCATCAACCAGCTGCGTTTGAAGGTGGGCATCGTGTACGGCAATCCAGAGGTGACTGCCGGCGGCAACGCGCTGAAATATTATTCCTCTGTGCGTATCGACGTGCGCCGTACCGAGCAGCTTAAGGATTCCTCCGGTGCTGTGATCGGCAGCCGCACGCGGGCGAAGGTGGTTAAAAACAAGGTGGCTCCGCCTTTCCGCGAGGCGTATTTCGATATCATGTTCGGCGAGGGCATCTCCAAATCGGGCGAATTGCTGGATCTGGCCGTGCAGCTGGGCATTGTCCAGAAGAGCGGCGCGTGGTTCGGCTATGGCGAAACGCGCCTGGGCCAGGGCCGCGACAACACCAAAATTTATTTGGAGGAACACCCCGAGCTGTTCGCGGAGATTGAAAAGCAGGTGCGCGAAAACGCGGATAAATTGAACGCGGGAAAAAAGGGCGCCGCCGCGAAAAAAAAGGCGTCCATTGACGACGCGCCCGATGTGGCGAAGCCCGCCGCCAAGGCGGAGGCGCCCGCTCCGGCTGCGCCCGCCAAGCGCGCCAGCATCGATATTATGGTGGAAGACGACGAGTGACGATCAGCCGCATTGCAAAAACAAAACAGGGGCGCTTTTCATTGTTCGATGAAAACGGGGATTTCCTGTTTTCCATCGACGGAGAAACCATGGTGAAAAACCATGTGAGGGAAGGCGCGGCGCTGGATGCCGCGTCCTTGGAGGCCCTGAAAGAGCAGAGCGATACCCGCAAGGCCAAGGACAAGGCCCTCGGGTATCTTTCTTTGCGCGACCATGCATCGGGCGAGCTGTATGACAAGCTGTGCCGAAAATTCGACGCCCGCTCGGCGGCTGCGGCCGTGGCTGAAATGCAGCGGCTGGGTTTGATAAACGATGAAAATTTTGCCCGGCACAGGGCAAAATATCTGGCGGACCAGAACCGCTCTCCACGGGAGATCCGGCGCAGGCTGGCGGAGAAGGGCATTGACCGGGATGCCGTTGACACGGCGCTGGCCGAGCTTGCCCCCGACGAGACGCAGGCCTGCCGCGCGCTCATTGAGAAAAACTATGGGCGCAGGCTGCGCGAGGGCGGACGTGATAAGGTCATTGCCGCGCTGGCGCGCAGGGGGTTCAGCTACGGCGCCATCCGGGCGGCGCTGGAGCAGTGCGGTGAAACGGCGGACGAGGACGGAAGCTGGGAATGACCCGCCGCGCCCCGGCGGAAACGCCCGCGCACTTTTGTCCGCTGTACACTTTTGATTTTTAACACGGGAGACGATTATGGTAATTGCACTGATTTCCCTCGGCTGTCCCAAAAACCAGGTGGATGCCGACGTGATGTGTCACGCTCTGCTGGAGCGCGGCCATACCACCACCGCCGACCTCTCCGAGGCCGACGCCATCATCGTGAACACCTGCGGCTTCATCGAAAGCGCCAAGCAGGAGGCCATCGACAGCATTCTGGAGGCCTGTTCCTATAAGGAACAGAAGCCGGAGCTGAAGGTGGTCGTAACAGGTTGTCTGGCGCAGCGTTACCAGCATGAGATCGTCAAAGAGATCCCGGAGGTGGACGCCGTTGTGGGCCTTGGCTCCAACGCGGCCATCTGCTCCATTCTGGAGCGGCTGACAGGCACGCAGCCTGTGGAGAGCTACGGTGCAAAAGAGAGCCTTCCGCTGGGCGGCAAGCGCGTCATCAGCACGCCGCGCCATTACGCTTACTTAAAAATCGCCGAGGGCTGCAACAACCGCTGCCATTACTGCGCCATCCCGCTCATCCGCGGCCCGCTGCGCAGCCGTACCATCCCGGATATTGTGGCCGAAGCGCGCTTTCTGGCGGGTGAAGGCGTAAAAGAGCTCATCGTTGTGGCGCAGGACATCACGGCCTTCGGCGCGGACCGCGGCCGGGTGGAGATCGCGGAGCTTCTGGATGCGCTGAACGCCGTGGAGGGCATCGAGTGGATCCGCCTGCTGTACGCTTATCCTGAGCGCATCACCGACGCGTTTATCGCGGCCATGACGCGCAACGAAAAGGTGCTGCATTATCTGGACGTGCCCATCCAGCACATCAATTCCGAGATGCTGCGCGCCATGAACCGCCGGGGCGACCGGGAGACGGTGCTGGACGCGCTGACGCGTCTGCGCGCTGCCATGCCGGACATCACGCTGCGTACCACGCTCATCACGGGATATCCGGGCGAGACGCAGGCCCAGTTCGAAGAATTGTGCGAATTTGTCAAGGATTATGCGTTCGACCGCTTGGGCTGTTTTGCGTACAGCGAGGAAGAGGGCACGGTGGCGGCCGGGCTGCCTCAGCTGCCGCAGGAGCTGCGCGAGCAGCGCGCCGAGGCCGTCATGAACATCCAGGCGAACGTGATGGCGCGCAGGCAGGAGGAAAAGGTGGGCCGCACCGTGCAGGTCATCTGCGACGGCTACGACGACGAAAACGACCTGTATATCTGCCGCACCCGCGCAGATGCCCCCGATATTGACGCGGAATGCTGTGTGCGCAGCGAAACACCGCTGGAACCCGGCGCGTTTTACCGGGTGACCATTGAGGAGAGCGACGTGTACGACCTGTACGGGGCTTTGGCCGAAAGCTGACGCCGCCGCGGGGACACCCATTGTCCGCGCGTCGTTCTCCGGCGCGCCGAAAAGGAGTTTTGAACGATGAACCTGCCCAATAAACTGACGATGCTGCGCGTGCTGCTGATTCCCGTGTTTATGGTGTGCGCGGCCAACCGCTGGATGTTGGCGGCCGGCATTATTTTCGCCGCTGCGAGCCTTACCGATTACTTTGACGGCCACCTGGCGCGCAAAAACAATTTGGTGACGGATTTCGGCAAATTTGCCGACCCGTTGGCCGATAAGCTGCTGACGACGACGGCATTCCTGTACATGCTGGTGGACGGTGTGTGCGACCCCGTGGTGCTGGCGATCATTCTGGCCCGGGAATTCGCGGTCTCCGGCCTGCGGATGGTTGCAGCGGGCGCGCCGGGCGGCAAGGTCATCGCGGCCAATATGTGGGGCAAGGTGAAAACCGCGCTGCAAATGCTCACCATTTGTTTTTATTACTTTGGTTATGCGGCGGAGGCCGCGTTTTCCGCGCACCCGGAGCGCAGCGTGTTTGCCACGCAGGTCATCAGCTATGTGCTGTGCTGGGTGGTGGCGGCTGTCACGCTCATTTCCGGGGTAAAATATCTTTGGGACAACCGGCATTTCATCAATACGGCAAAATAATAATGCGCGGCGGGATGCCGTCC
Organism: Ruthenibacterium sp.; assembly: GCF_017421385.1. Taxonomy (NCBI): domain Bacteria; kingdom Bacillati; phylum Bacillota; class Clostridia; order Eubacteriales; family Oscillospiraceae; genus Ruthenibacterium; species Ruthenibacterium sp. Next base: position 41,113 of record NZ_JAFOIN010000081.1, read on the forward strand.
GTGCCGAACAGGAACGGTAAAAGCGGCCGCGCGGGAGGGTTCCCGTGCGGCCGCTTTTGAGCGGAAAGGGAGCGGATACCATGGCGACACAGGCAAAGCTTTCAGATTACGGCATTTCAGTGGGGACCCTGCCCAGCGGGCCGCTGGGAAAGATTTCCGATGTACCGGGTGTGACGGTGGGTCACTGCACCGTCGATACACAGACGCAAAAAACGGGTGTGACGGTGGTGATGCCCTGTGCGGACGACATGTTTGCCCAAAAGCTGCCCGCCGCGGCCTGTGTGCTCAACGGCTTCGGCAAAACCGCGGGACTGGTGCAGATCGGCGAGCTGGGCACGCTGGAAACACCCATCGCACTGACGAACACACTGAATGTCGGTCTGGTGTACGACGCAATGGTGGAATATATGGTGGGGCGCTGTGCCCAAAGTGGCACGGCGCTGCGCAGTGTGAACCCTGTGGTGGCAGAGTGCAACGACGGTGGGCTGAACGACATTGCCCGCCGCGCGGTGCGGCAGGAACATGTGTTTGCGGCCATTGAAAACGCGCGGGCCGATTTTGAGGAAGGCGATGTGGGCGCGGGCAAAGGCATGGTGTGCCACGGCCTGAAAGGCGGCATCGGCAGCGCCAGCCGCATTGTGGAGCTGGACGGCGCGCGTTATACCCTGGGCGTGCTGGCGCTTGCAAACCACGGCAGGCTGGAGGATCTGTGCATCGGCGGGAAAAGCGTCGGCGCCAAAATCGCGGCGCATTTGGAAAGCGCGCCGGAACAGCAGCAGGACAAGGGCAGCTGTATTGTTGTGATGGCGACAGACCTGCCTCTCTGCGCCCGGCAGCTGGAGCGCGTGGTAAAACGGGCGTCCGTGGGGCTGGCGCGGCTGGGCAGCTACATCGGCCACGGCAGCGGCGAGGTGTTTTTAGGCTTTTCCACAACGAACCGCGTGCCTCATGAAAGCGCCCGCGCGGTGCTGCCCTGCACGGTGCTGCACGAGGGCCGGATAGACGCGGTGTTTCGGGCCATGGGAGAGGCCACGGAAGAAGCCGTGCTGCGCGCCATGCTGTGTGCGGATACGGTGACCGGCTTTGATGGCAGCACAAAATATACGATTCGTAATTTTATTAGTCAAATATACTAATTGGCGCAAACTGTTTCGCAAAAGAGAATTGGCCGGCGGTCAAAATCGGTTACAGCTTGATAACAGGTCTTGCATAATCCGGTTTTCTATGGTAATATAACTAATGTACGATAGTAAACTTATGAAAGAGTGGGCCGCAGAGGTCCGCTCTTTCCTGTTTGTTTGGAGGTTTTTGATGGCAAAAGGCAAAGGCGGCGGCACCGTCGGGACAGTGGAGGCGCTGGTCACGCCGGTGCTCGAGCAGCTCGGCATGCGCCTGTGGGATGTGCGCTTTGAAAAGGAAGGGCCGGACTGGTTCCTGCGGATCTATATCGACAGAGATGAGCCGCTGGACCTCAACGCCTGTGAGGAAGCCACGCGCGCCATCAACCCCGTCATCGACGCGGCGGACCCCATCGACCAAAGCTATTTTATGGAGGTGGGCAGCCCGGGCCTGGGCCGCAAACTCACCAGGGACGTCCACTTTGAGGCAATGCGGGGCCGCAGGGTGGCCGCGCATCTCATCCGCGCAACGGCCGCGGGGGAAAAGGACGTGGCGGGCAGCCTGCAGGGCAAGGACGGCGCGCGCGTCACGCTGCTGCTGGACGACGGCTCCGAGACGGTTATCGAGGAAAAAGAAGCGAGCTACTTCAAATTGTGCGACGATGAAGACCTGTTTTGACGCGTTTTGACGCATTTTGACGCATAGGATGAATGTAAATATTATATAGAATGGATGATTGGAAAAAATGAACGCAGAATTTTTTGAAGCATTGGCCATGCTGGAAAAGGAACGCGGCCTGCCCGCCGATTACCTGCTGGAAAAAATCAAAAACGCCATCGTGATCGCCGTGAAGAAGGACTACGAGGTCGAGGATGAAAACGTGTCCGTCGTCATCGAGCCGGACCAGGGCAAATTCAGCGTTTCGCTGCTTAAGACCGTCGTCGAGGAAGTGGAGGACCCCGCTACCGAGATCTCTCTGGAGGAGGCCCAGCAGAAAAAGAAAAGCTGCAAGGCGGGCGATGAATACGCCATCCCTCTCAAGACAAAGGACTTCGGGCGCATCGCCGCGCAGACGGCTAAGCACGTCATCCGCCAAGGCCTCAAGGAGGCCGAGCGCAGCCAGATGTACGCCGAGATGCAGAGCAAGGCCCATGAGATCATCTCCGCCGTCGTCACCAACATCGAACCGGTCAAGGGCATTGTGACGCTGGAGCTGGGCAAGGGCGGCGTGGCCACGCTGCCCCGCAACGAGCAGGTCGCCGGTGAGGAGCTGCGCGAGGGCCAGCATGTCAAGGTATATGTTGTGGATGTTATGGAGACCGAGCGCGGCCCGCGCATGATGATCAGCCGCACGCATCCCGGCCTTGTCAAGCGCATGTTCGAGATGGAGGTGCCTGAGATCTTCGACGGCACCGTCGAGATCAAGGCCATCAGCCGCGAGGCCGGCGCCCGCACGAAAATGGCCGTCTGGAGCAAGGATGAAAACGTGGACCCCGTGGGCGCGTGCATCGGCCCCCGCGGCCAGCGCGTGGCCAACATCGTCGAGGAGCTGGGCGGTGAAAAGATCGACATCGTCCGCTGGAGCGAGGACCCTGCCCAGTTCATCAGCGCGGCGCTCAGCCCCGCCACCGTCGTGGGCGTGGAGCTGCTGGAGGGCGATACCAAATCCTGCCGCGTCACCGTGCCGGATCACCAGCTTTCGCTGGCCATCGGCAACAAGGGCCAGAACGCGCGCCTGTGCGCGCGCCTGACGGGCTATAACATCGACATCCGCCCCGAGAGCGGTTATTATGGCGAGGAGCCGCCCATGAAGAAAACGCCGGAGCCCGCCGCCGAGGAATAACGGCCGGACGGGACTTGGAAAAGGAGACATGTATGACGCCAAAAAAGATACCCCTTCGCCGCTGCAACGGCTGCGGCGAAAGCAAACCGAAAAAGGAACTGGTGCGCGTGGTGCGTGCGGGGGACGGCACGGTTTCGCTGGACCTGACGGGCAAAAAGCCCGGGCGCGGCGCATACGTGTGCCCCAGCGCGGCATGTCTTGCCAAAGCGCGCAAAGCCGGGCGCATCGCCCGCGCGCTGGAGGTGAGCATCCCGGAAGAAATTTACGACGCCATGGCCGCCGAGATCGAGAAGGCCGGGGCGCAAAAAGGAGAGACGCATGCCGGGTAATATCCTGTTCGCACTTTCTCTTTGCCGCAAGGCGGGGGCCCTGGTGATGGGCTTCGACGCCGTAAAAGACAGCGTCGGCAAAGGGAAGGCACAACTGGTGCTGTGCGCCGGAGACCTTTCGGAGGGCACGCGCCGCCGCGTCGGCGCCTTCTGTGAGGATTGGGTGGAGGTGGCGGACCTGCCCGAAACCCAGTTCGCCCTCGCACAGATCAGCAAAAAACCCACCGGCGTATTCGCCGTAACAGACCCCGAGCTTGCAAAGCTCTGCCGCAAAAACCTTGCTGCCCAAGCGGCCAACCAGAAGGAGGAACGTCCATGTCAGTAGTCATCAAATACAAACTCAGCGATGTAGCAAAGGACCTCAATGTCCAGAATAAGGAGCTCATCGATTTTCTGTATCAGACGCTGGGCGAGTCGAAAAAGCATACCTCGCCCCTTACAGAAGCCGAGCTGAACCATGTGTTCGAGCATTACACGCAGAAAAATTCCGAGGCAAGCCTCGACGCGTACCTTGCCAGCGCGCCCGCGCCCAAGGTGGCGGAAAAGGATATCCTGAAAAAGGCCGACGGCACCGTTGTGGCGGCCGGCCCGGCCAAGCGCAAAGAGCGCATCCGCCCCGCCAAGCCCGAGAAGGAGAACAAGCCCGCGCCTGAGAAGCGGGAGGTCGTCACCGTCACGGTGGATACCCGCATCACGGACGTGAATCTGGATAAGTTCAACGAAAAATACACCGAGCTGGCTTCCACGAAAAATGTGGAGAACCGCCGCAAGCCCACGCCCGCGGGCAACAAACAAAAGTTCTCGGGCCGCAACAACCGCCGCCAGCAGCCGTTCCAGAAAAAGCGCGAGACAGAGGCCGAGCGCCTGCAGCGCATCCAGCTGGAAAAGGCTCGTAAGGCGCAGCTGAAGGTATCCATTCCCGACGAGATCACGGTGGGTGAGCTTGCCAGCCGCCTGAAGGTGAACGTGGCGCAGGTCATCAAAAAGCTGATGGGCCTGGGCATCATGGCAGCCATCTCCGAGGTCGTCGATTTCGACACCGCCAGCCTGGTGGCCGAGGAGCTGGGCGCGAAGGTGGAGCACGAGGTGCATGTTACCATCGAGGAACGCCTGTTCGAGGTGGATGAGGATAAGGACGAGGATCTGGAAGAGCGCCCGCCTGTCGTCGTGGTCATGGGCCACGTCGACCACGGCAAGACCTCCATCCTGGACGCCATCCGCAAAACGCGTGTTACCGCGGGCGAGGCCGGCGGCATCACGCAGCATATCGGCGCGTATCAGGTGACGATGAACGGCAAGCCCATTACGTTCCTGGACACCCCGGGCCATGAGGCTTTCACCTCCATGCGCGCCCGCGGCGCGAACCTGACGGACATCGCCGTGCTGGTGGTGGCCGCGGACGACGGCATCATGCCGCAGACCGTCGAATCGATCAATCACGCCAAAGCGGCGAATACTACCATCATCGTGGCCATCAACAAGATGGATAAACCCACGGCCAACCCCAACCATGTAATGGAACAGCTCACGCAGTATGAGCTGGTGCCTGAGGAATGGGGCGGCGACACCATCTGCGTGCCTGTGTCCGCGCTGACGGGCCAGGGCATCGAGGACCTGCTGGAAAGCATCAACCTGGTGGCCGAGGTCAAAGAACTGAAAGCGAACCCCCACCGCCGCGCCAAGGGCGCCGTTATCGAGGCGCGTCTGGACAAGGGGCAGGGCCCCGTGGCCACGATCCTCGTCCAGAAGGGCACGCTGCATCAGGGCGATGTGGTCATCGCGGGTACGTCCGTGGGCCGTGTGCGCGTCATGCGCGACGACCAGGGCGCCATCCTCAAGGAGGCCGGTCCCTCCATGCCGGTGGAGATCACGGGCCTGACGGAGGTGCCTGCGGCGGGCGATCTGTTCGACGCCGTAGAAGACGAGAAGCTGGCCCGTGAGCTGGCCGACCGCCGTGCTGCCGAGCAGAAGGAACAGCAGTTCAGCGCATACAAGAAGGTCACGCTGGATAACCTGTTCAGCCAGATCGCCGAGGGCGAACGCAAGGAGCTTGCCATCATTGTCAAGGCCGACGTGCAGGGCAGCGCCGAGGCCGTAAAACAGAGCCTTGAAAAGATCTCCAACGACGAGGTGCGCGTGCGTGTCATCCATGCGGGCGTAGGCGCCATCAACAAATCCGACGTCATGCTTGCCAACGCGGGCAATGCCATCATCATCGGCTTCAATGTCCGTCCGGACCCCGTTGCCAAGGAGGAAGCCGCCCAGGCCGAGGTGGAGCTGCGCATGTACCGCGTCATCTACGACGCCATCAACGATGTCACCGACGCCATGAAGGGCATGCTGGCGCCCAAGTTCCGCGAGGTGGAGCTGGGCCGCGCCGAGGTGCGCAGCGTGTTCAAGATATCTTCCGCGGGCACCATTGCCGGCTGCTACGTGCTGGAGGGCAAGGTAACGCGTGCCGCGAAGATCCGGCTGGTGCGCGACGGCATCGTCATCACCGAGGACGAGATCGACAGCCTGCGCCGCTTCAAGGACGACGTGAAGGAAGTTGCCCAGGGCTACGAGTGCGGTATCGGCCTTGACAAGTTCTCCGACATCAAGGAGGGCGATATCTTCGAGGCCTTCATCATGGAGGAATACCGCGACTGAACGGAACGTTCCGTTTGAAAGGAGACACTATGCCGCAGAGCAAAAATATGGCGCGCCTGTCCGAGGACATGAAGCGCGAGCTGATCGCCATCATCGGGGGGATGAAAGACCCCCGCGTGCAGGGCTTCCTGACGGTGATGCGCGTGGAGGTCGCGCCGGATCTGTCCACGGCCAAGGTGCACGTGAGCAAGATGGGCGAGGAAAACGCAACGGCCGAAGCCGTGGGCGCGCTGAACCGCGCCGCGGGCCATGTGCGCAGCGAGATCGCAAAGCGCATGCACATCCGCAAGGCACCGGAATTCCGCTTCGTGGCGGACGACGGCGCGAAGTATGCGGCGCACATCAATGAATTGATCGCGGGGCTGGAGCGGGAAGAGCGCTGACGCGCTCGGCGGGGCTATCCCCAAAAGCGATGAATGAGGAGAGTTTATGAGCGAGATTTTAGACATCGCGGCAGCGCTGAGCAGGCTGCTGAAAGCGGAAAACGTGCTGCTGATCTGTCATAAAAACCCGGACGGCGACACCATCGGCAGCGCCGCCGCGCTGTACTGGGCGCTGAAGGGCCTGGGCAAAACAGTGGCCGTGCTGTGCGCGGACCCCATCCCGTCCCGGTATGATTATATGGACATCGGCCTGTACACAGGCCAGTTCACGCCCGGCTACACGGTAGCCGTGGACGTGGCGGGCATCCAGCTGTTCGGCGATTCCATCGCGGAATATACACGCCGCATCGACATGTGCATCGACCACCATCCCTCCAACTCAGGGTATGCCGACTGCATGCTGCTGGACGGCGACGCCGCCGCCACAGCCGAGATCATTTACGAGCTGCTGACGGCCATCGGCACCGAGATCACGCCCACCATCGCGGACTGCCTGTATACGGGTCTGTCCACGGATACCGGCTGCTTCAAGTTTGCCAATACCACGGCCCGCACCCACGAGATCGCGGCAAAGCTCATCACCGCGGGCGCAAGCCTCGTTAAGCTCAACAACATCCTGTTCGAGAGCAAATCCCGCAGCCGTCTGGCCATTGAGCGCCTGGCGCTGGAAAGCCTGGAATACAGCTTTGGCGGCCGGTGCGCCACGGTCTACCTTACAAAAGAGCAGATCGCCGAGACCGGCGCCGACGGCACCGATTTGGAGGGTATCACCAGCCTGCCCCGCATGATCGAGGGCGTGGAGGTCGGCATCACCATCCGCCAGCAGCCCACGGGCAGCTATAAGGTGAGCGTGCGCACCGTGACAGGCGTGGACGCTTCCGCCATCTGCGCCCATCTGGGCGGCGGAGGCCACAAGCAGGCCGCCGGATGCGAACTGCTGGGCAGTCTGGACAACGCCAAGGCCGCCCTGCTGACCGAGGTGGAAAAAGCGTTATGCAAGGAATCCTAGTTGTCGACAAACCGGAGGGCTTTACCTCCTTTGACGTAGTGGCAAAGCTGCGCGGCATCTGCGGTACGCGGCGCATTGGGCACGGCGGAACGCTGGACCCGATGGCCACGGGCGTGCTGCCCGTTTTTGTGGGCGGCGCGGCCAAAGCCGTGGATATGCAGGAGCGTGCCGACAAAATGTACACGGCCACGATGCTGCTGGGCCGGCGCACCGACACCGGCGACGTTACCGGCGAAACGCTGGAGCAGGCGGCTGTTCCAGCGGACATCGGCCTGGACGCCGTGGCCGCGGTGCTGCCGCGCTTCACGGGTACGCAGCAGCAGGTGCCCCCCATGTACTCCGCCGTGAAAGTAAACGGACAACCGCTGTACAAGGCGGCCCGCGCGGGGAAGACTGTGGAGCGCACGCCGCGCCCCGTCACGCTGCACAGCATTATGCTGGCGGGCAGCCCCGCACCCAACGAGTATATTTTAAACATCCACTGCAGCAAGGGCACCTATGTGCGCGTGCTGCTGGAGGATATTGGCCGGGCGTTGGGCGTGCCCGCCACCATGGCGGCGCTGCGCCGCACGGCGTCGGGCCCCTATACGCTGGAAATGGCGTATACGCTGGATGAGCTGCAGCGCGCCCGGGAGGCCGGTACGCTGGAGAGCCTGCTGCTGAGCGTGGAAAGCGTTTTCACCTGTCTGCCCGCCGTAGAGGTGAACGAGGAGACGCGCCGCCGCCTGCTGAATGGTGCGCCTACTTACCGGTTCCCGGCCCGGGACGGGCGCTACCGCGCGCTGTGCGCGGGGGAATTTCTGGGGGTGTGCCGGGTGGAAAAGCACATCCTGACTGTGGAAAAACTGTTTTGCGAACGCGCGTGACGCGCCCCGCCGGGGCCGCTGCGCGCGGCGTTCGCTTTTGGGGCCTTTTATCCCGAGCAGGGAACGGCCCGCATTGAAAAACGGGAGGTGTGCGTTTGCACTGCTACGATACTCTTGCGACGATAGAGGGCGGCACGGGCGCCTGTGTGGCCCTTGGCTATTTTGACGGCGTGCACCTGGGGCACCGCCGTGTGCTGGCGCGCACGGTGGAAGCTGCGCGGGAGCGGGGCTGCACGTCCGCCGTGTTCACTTTTGCACCGCCGCTGGACCGGGCTGTAAAAGGCAGGGCCATCCTTACGCCGGAGGAAAAGGCGAGGCGCATTGCCGCCATGGGCGTGGAGCATTATGTGCGTCCGCCCTTTGAGGAATTCTGCACGCTTTCGCCGGAGGCGTTCGTCCACGACGTGCTGGCTGTGCGTTTCGGCGCGAAGGCTGTTTTCTGCGGGGATAACTTCACGTTCGGCAGCCGCAAGGCGGGCAATGTGGACATGCTGCGCCGTCTGTGCGCGGCCGCGGGAATTTCGGTGGAGATCGTGCCCATGGTACAGCGGGAGGGCGCGCCTGTTTCATCGTCCCGCATCCGCGCCTGCCTGGAGGCGGGCGATGTGGAAACTGCGGGCGCCATGCTGGGGGAGCCTTACTGCATCGACCTTCCCGTACGTCACGGCAAGCGGCTGGGGACTGCGTTGGGCTTTCCCACCATCAACCAGATCTATCCCGATTGGATGCTGCTTCCCCGGCAGGGCGTATATGTAACGCGGGTCCTGCTGGACGGCGTGTGGCGGCCCAGTGCTACGGGCTTGGGCACGCGCCCCACGGTGAACGGCGACGGCGTTACCTGCGAGACGTTTATCCCGGATTTTTCCGGCGATATCTACGGCGACAGAGTGCCGGTGCGCTTCTGCCGTTTTTTGTGGCCTACGCAGAAATTCGGTACGCTGGAGGAGCTTTCGGCCATGGTGGGCCGCGCCGCGCAGGCCGCGCGGGAGTGGCGGGAGAAATGAGCCTCCGTTGTTATAAGCCGCACAAAACTTGGCAAAACGCCTTGTTTTTGCGTGTGCGTTGTGTTATACTGTTTAGGCTGCCTTATTATGGGCTGCAAGCCTACCCAGGCCCGGTGTCCGGCGCATCCCTCGATGGTCTACCGACACTGCGTCTGCGGCAAATCATAAAAAAGAGGAGAAAGAAACCATGGAAAACAAACAGGACATCATCGCTTCCGCCCGCGTACACGAGACGGACACGGGTTCCCCCGAGGTTCAGGTCGCGCTGCTCACCGCGCGCATCAACCACCTGAATGAACACCTGAAGGCCAATAAAAACGACAAGCACAGCTACCGCGGTCTGCTGAAGATGGTCGGCCAGCGCCGTAACCTGCTGGCTTATCTGCAGAAGAAGGACATCGAGCGCTACCGCGCCCTGATCGCCAAGCTGGGCCTGCGCAAGTAAGAAAATCCGAAAAGGCAGGCGGCGTTTGCCGTCTGCCTTTCCGTGTTTTTACCGCGTCCCCCGCGGGGGACTTCAAAAGAAAACCGCAGGGCGGCATCCGCGTGTTGTTAGCAATGAATCGAGGGCTTTCCCGCCGGGAGAGCACTGGCTTTATTGCTAAAACACCGCCCGTCCTGTGAAAAAACAGGAGGTATACAATGGCACTCGAATTTGCATCCAAAAAAGAAACGTTCCCCAAGTACAAAGTGTTTGAAACCGAGCTGGCAGGCCGCCCGTTCGTTGTGGAGACGGGCAAGATGTGCGGCCTTTCCAACGGCAGCTGCCTGGTGCGCTACGGCGAGACCGCCGTGCTGTGCAACGTCACCATGAGCGACAAGCCCCGCGACGGCATCGACTTCTTCCCCCTTTCGGTGGACTTTGAAGAAAAGCTGTATTCCGTGGGCCGCATCCCCGGCAGCTTCATGCGCCGCGAGGGCCGTCCCGGCGAAAAGGCCGTGCTGACGAGCCGTGTTGTGGACCGTCCCATCCGTCCGCTGTTCCCCAAGGACATGCGGAACGACGTCTCTGTGGTGATGACCGTTATGAGCGTGGACCAGGACTGCAGCCCCGAGATCGCGGGCATGATCGGCACGTCCATTGCGCTTTCCATCTCCGACATTCCCTGGAAAGGACCCATCGCGGGCGTGTTCATGGGCCTTGTGGACGGCGAGCTGGTGGTGAACCCCACCGAAAAGCAGCGTGAAGCAAGCGACCTGCAGCTTACCGTTGCCGCCAGCGCCGAAAAGATCGTCATGATCGAGGCCGGCGCCAACGAGGTGGACGAAGCCACCATGCTGAAAGCCATCAAGACCGGCGACGCCGAGATCCAGAAGATCATCACCTTCATCAACGGCATCGTGGCTGAGATCGGCAAACCCAAAATCGAGTTCCAGTCCATGGAGCTGGACCACGACCTGCTGGAGGAAGTGAAGCGGGATTATCTGGACGCTTTCAAGGCGGCCATGGACACCGACGACAAGACCGTGCGCGACGCGCGGCTGCTCCCCATCCGCAACGAGCTGGAGGAGAAATACGCCGAGCAGTGGGGCGCTGCGACCATTGAGGAACTGATGTACAAGATGCAGAAGTTCGTGGTGCGCCGCTGGCTGCTGGACGAGGGTAAGCGCGTGGACGGTCGCGGCATCAACGAGATCCGCCCGTTGGCCGCCGAAGTGGGCTTGCTGCCCCGCGTACACGGCTCCGGCATGTTCACCCGCGGCCAGACGCAGGTGCTGACGGCTGTCACGCTGTCCGGCCTGCGGGACGCGCAGATCATGGACGACATTTCCCTGGAGCCCACGAAGCGGTATATGCACCACTATAATTTCCCGCCCTATTCCGTGGGCGAGGCGCGTGCGCCCCGCAGCCCGGGCCGCCGCGAGATCGGCCACGGCGCTCTTGCCGAGCGCGCCCTGCTGCCCGTGCTGCCCAGTGTTGAGGAGTTCCCGTACGCCATCCGCGGCGTGTCCGAGGTGCTCAGCTCCAACGGCTCCACCAGCCAGGCGTCCATCTGCGGCTCCACGCTGGCGCTGATGGACGCGGGTGTTCCCATCAAAAAACCCGTCGCGGGCATCTCCTGCGGCCTCATCACCGAGGGCGACCGCTGGATGACCATGCTGGACATTCAGGGTGTGGAGGACTTCCACGGCGATATGGACTTCAAGGTGGGCGGCACACGCGACGGCATTACGGCCATCCAGATGGATATGAAGGTAGACGGGCTGACTTACGAAATCATCGAGGAAGCCTTTGAGAAATGCCGCAAGGCGCGCCTGTATATCCTGGACGAGATCATGGCCCCGGTCATCGCCGAGCCGCGCGCGGAGCTTTCCAAGTACGCGCCCAAGATGCTGTCCATGAAGATCGATGTGGATAAGATCCGCGACGTCATCGGCAAGGGCGGCAAGGTCATTCAGGAGATCTGCGCCAACTGCAACGCGAAGATCGACATCGAGGAAGACGGCAGCGTATTCATCTCCGCCATCGACATCGCGGACGCGGAGCGCGCCATGCACACCATCAAGACCATTGTGGAGGACCCGGAGATCGGCGCCATCTATAAGGGCAAGGTCACCCGCCTGATGACGTTCGGCGCGTTCGTAGAGATCGCCCCGGGCAAAGAGGGCCTGGTGCATATCTCCAAGCTGGACACCAAGCGCGTGGAGAAGGTGGAAGATGTCGTGGCTGTGGGCGACGAGCTTCTGGTAAAGGTCACCGAGATCGACCAGCAGGGACGCATCAATCTGTCCCGCAAGGACGCGCTGGCGGACTTGGCTGCAAAGCAGAAGTAAGGAAAGTCCACGCTCCCCGGGACGCTTCGGCCGCGTGCGCTGCCGAAGCGCACGGTACAGCAGCCACGGAACCAGGCGGCAAAGCAGAATAGAAACGCCAAAAGGCGGCGCAGCGGTTTTGAAGTGCCCCCCAAAAGTTAGAGAAAATATGTAATTAAGCGACCTGAAGGGTCTGGTATCTGTGTTGAGCAGGTGTCAGGCCCTTTAGCTTTAGCTTGATTCTGCGGTTATTGTAGTAGTAGAGATAGTCAATGAGCTCGGCTTTGAAGTGTTCCAGGGAGTCGAAATCTTGAAGGTAAAGCAGTTCTGTTTTGAGCAAGCCGAAGAAGTTCTCCATCACGGCATTGTCCAAGCAGTTGCCTTTCCGGCTCATGCTCTGCCGGACGCCCTTGTCTTCCAACATCTCCGCTACAGAGTGAGCTCCCCTGATTTCGTACTGTCGTGCAATTTCTCGGTAGCTTAATCCTTTCTCTCGCATTTCCTCTACTATCTGTTTCTTAAATGCTCCATCGTATTTAGGAACCCCTTTTGGCATAAAATAACACCCCATTCGTTAGTAGTTTACCATACTGCCTAACAAATGGGGCACTTCAGTTTTGCTGCGCCGCCTTTTGGCTTGTCGAAAAAGCTGCGCTTTCCCGCCAAGCTGCCTGCGGACAGGGCCTTTGGCCCCGTTCGCCGCGCACGGCGGTTTTCGGCGGTCGCTTCGCTCTACACGCCTCGGCACTGGCCCTGCGGGACGTCGCGGGGTTATTTTAAATAAAAAAGGGGCATCTGCGCGCTAAGAGCCGCGCTTTCAGCGCGGTTGTCCGCAAGGGAGGCTTCGCACCGCTCCGGCACGCGCCTGCGGGCGCAGTCACCACCCCTTTTTCAGGCTGCCCGCAGCCGGGACGACCAAACAAATTTTTGCATTTCTGACGGTTATTTGTTACAATGGGTTCAGTTTTATAGCTGCGGCGGAAAAGATCTGCTCTGCCGCACAGAAGGGGAGAGGGAACGTGGCAATTGAAAAGGTACGGGAATATTTTGAAAGTTTCGGCGCCGCTGCGCGCATCCGGGAATTTGATGTATCCAGCGCCACGGTGGAATTGGCCGCGCAGGCGCTGGGCTGCGCACCCGAGCGCATCGCAAAAACGCTGTCGTTCCTGGTGGACGGCGGTTGTGCGCTGGTGGTGGCGGCGGGCGACGCCAAGGTGGACAATCCACGCTTCAAGGCGCAGTTTCACACCAAGGCAAAGATGCTCACCCCCGGCGAAGTGGAGGCGATGGTGGGCCACGCTGTGGGCGGCGTATGCCCCTTTGCTGTCAACCCGGGCGTAAAAATATATCTGGATGCTTCTCTGCGGCGGTTTGAAACAGTGTTCCCCGCCTGCGGCAGCAGCAACAGTGCCATTGAACTGACCATCTCGGAGCTGGAACAGTATTCCCGTTTCGATGCATGGGTGGATGTCTGCAAGGGATGGCGGGCGGAAGGGGAAGGCTGAAAGGCCTTTTTCGAAGAAAGAGCGTGTGCCCACAGGGACGCTGGAAAGCAGGAGGAAGCCATGGACGAAGCGGGTGAAAAACTCAAACGGGCGTTTACAGGCGCGTTTGCGCTGCTGTTCGCCGTCATCGTGCTGTGTGCGGTTTTCTGCAACCAGAACGTGTTCGGCACGCAAAGCCCGCGGAGCCTGCTGGCCGGGGGGCTGGCGCTGGCTGTGGGTGTGCTGTGCGCCGCGTGGCTGCTGCGCCTGCTGCCCGCCCCGGGCAAAAGGCTGCGCCGGACGCTGCTGGCGGCGTTTTTCACGCTGTGCTTTTTGGCGCAGGCCCATGTGGGCAGGGCGCTGGTGGTGGGTGCCACCGGAGACTGGGATTTCGGCATCGTGCTGCGCGCCGCGCTGGACTTTGCGGCAGACGGTGCGCAGGGCGGTATTTATTTCAACAATTTCCCCAACAACCAGCCGCTCATGCTGCTGTTGGCAGGGTTGTTCCGTCTGCTGCGGGCCTGTGGTGTGACGGAGGAGTATGAGCTGCTGGTTTGGGGCATGCGCTTCGGCGCGGTGCTGCTGCAGCTTGCACTGTTCTTTCTGTACCTATGCGCCGCGCGTCTGCTGGGCCGTCGGGCCGGCGCGCTGGCGCTGCTGCTGGGTGCGGCCACAGAGCCGTTTTTGCTGTATGCACCCGTCTATTATACGGATACCGTCACCGCGCCCATTCCCATTGCCATATTGTACTGCTGGCTGCGCCTGCGCGCGGCCCGACGGGAGGGGCGGCCGGGCCGGGGCCCGCTGGCGGCTGTTTTTGTGCTGGGCGTTTTGGGGACGCTGCTTAAAGTGACCGTCGTTATCATGGTCATCGCCGTGGTGCTGGATTGGATGATCTCGTTCCCAAAGCTGCGGGAGCGGCTGGCAGCGCTGGCTTTGTTGGCCGCCGTGGTGGCGGGCGTGAATGCGGGCAGCTTTGCGGCCGCGCACAGCGGTGCGTTCCGTAAGGCGCAGCCGGGGGATGAGATACCCAAAACGCATTGGATAATGATGGGCCTCGCGGGAAACGGCGGGTACAACAACGAGGATTATGTGTTGACATTTTCTGCGCCGGACGGTGAGACGCGCAAGGCGCTTATCCGGGACGAGATCGCCGCGCGCCTGAAGGAGATGGGGCCCGCGGGTCTGGTGCGGCACGCACTGGATAAGATCGGTTATACGTGGGGCGAGGGCACCTATTATCTGCCGCATAAATTGGCCATGGGACCGACCCAGCCGCATAGCTTCTGGGCGGAAATTTTTTTTGAAGGCAGGGCGCACTTTTCGCTGTTCCTGCGCTATGCCAACGGATTGATGCTCTGCATGCTGCTGTATCTTTTGGCCGGCGCGCTGCAAAAGCAGAGCCGAGACGTGCTGTTTGCCGCGCGGCTCTCAGTCTGCGGGCTGTTTTTCTTTCTGTTGATATGGGAGGCGCGCAGCCGTTATCTGGTCAATTATGTGCCGGTGCTGCTCCTGCTGTTTGCTGCGGCCGCGTGGGGAATGGCCGGTCGCCTGCCTGGGTGGGGCTGCAAACAGCGCGGTACAGGCGGTGAAAGTATACCCGGATGAAGCATCCGTGTTTGGCTGGAGCAAAGGCAAACGCCCCGCGCCGGGGTATCCCGGGGCGGGGCGTTTTTTCAAAAAGTTCCTCGCGCATATGCGCGGCCGTGTCAGCCATGCTCCGGCACGCCGTAATGCTCCTGCTTGTCCGCATACATGCTCTCGTCGGCAGCGCGCACCAGCTCGTCAAGATCTTCCCGGGCGCAGGCGTGCCAGGCTCCGCCCAACGAAACGCCGTAGTCTGTTTCACTGGCAAGGCGGTCGCGGGCTTTCGCGAGCATTGTCTCGAACCGGGCCTGCGTCACACCCGGGCACAGCACGACGAATTCATCACCGCTCATGCGGTAGATGTGCGCGCCGGGGAAGCAGGCGCGCAGTACGTCTGCTGTCTGCATGATAACGGCGTCGCCCCGGCTGTGGCCGCAGCGGTCGTTGATCTGCTTGAGGCTGTTGATGTCGCAGAATACCGCGCCGATGGGGCCGGCGGGAATGGGACCGGCCAGAAAACGCTGGTATTGCAGACGGTTTTCCAGCCCGGTGAGCGCGTCGTGACGGTTTTGGTATTCCAGACGGGACTGCAGGCGCCGGCGCGACAGTTCGGAACCGACAAAGTAGGCCAGCGATTCCAGCACGCGTGTATCGTCAATGCCGGAGGCGGCATTTGCAACGCCCAACAGGCCGCGGCCGAACGTGTGCGGCAGCGGCGCAAATAGCAGGGCGCTGACCCCGGCATCCTGCATCTGTGCCGCGACCTGACGGTATTCAGGGCCCAGCCGCTCCGCAAGGATACATTGTGCCTGAGGCGATTCAAGCAATCGGTTGAGCAGCGATCCGTTGGACAGGGAGATCGAAGGAAACTCCAGAGGTTCCGCGTCGGCGGCCGTCCACAGCTGGGTGCAGTGCACGCTTCTGCCGGAAGCATGCAGCTCCAGCAGGAACGCGTGAGATGCCTGATAGAAACCGCCGACACAGGACAGCACGGCCTGCGCGGCCTCGCGGGAGGATGCCGCGTCCATCAGGCGGCGGATGCATTCCACCAATGTTCGCTCGGTCTCCAGCTTGCGGGCGGTGTCCCGGCTCAGCAGCTCCTGTTCGGTGATATCCACCGCGATCTCCAGCCGCGCCGGACGTCCGTCCCAATCAATCAGTTTGTCTTTCAAAAGAAAATGCCGCCCCATGGAAGGGTTGTTGAATTCCCAAACGTAAAATTTGTCCGGTGTGAGCCGGGCATTGGTGCAGTAAGGACAAGGGGCGGGCTGGCCCTGCAGCAGTGCATAGCATGGCTTGCCCTTGTAATCCCGGGTGGGGAGCAGAGAACGGCAGCGGCGGTTGGCGTAAAGCAATTCATATGTATTCGGGTCGCTCACATAAACGATCTCATCCAACGCATCCAGCAGGTCCTGTGGGCCCATTGCCGCAGCACTCCTTTCCAGAACTTTCTTCTTAAGCATAGCATGAATTCGTTTTGATATCAATATGCATTCGGATAATTTGAAGTGATTACGATATACTTTTGATATCACTTTGAATGGAGGCTGTGCCGTGGGAAACTATTATGCACCGTTTTCCCTGCGCATTTCTGAGACTTTGATCACAAAGCTGAAAATCATTGCGATAGAGAACAAGCGCTCTACCAATAAAGAGATGGAGTATGCGTTGGAAAAATATGTGAATGAGTATGAAAAGGCGCATGGGGAAGTTCCTGTGTAAGGATACGCCAAGGCCCCGGTGCACGGACTGTTTCGCTGTCCGTGCATCGGGGCCGTTTATTTTGCAGCATTATAGAGCTGTTCATAAATAAAACCGCGCGTTGAAAACAATCGGCGCTTTGTTCCGGTACATCCCACAAAACGTGTGTTAGGCCGCAAGGAACGGCGGTCCCAACTGGGAGATACCGCGGCGAACGGAACGGGCCGCTTATAGCCGGAGCACCGCCCGCGTTTTCTGCACCGCTTTGTTTGCCGGCAGGGACGGCGTGCGTACAGACAGCGGTCACACCGAATGTTTTGCGGGACGCAGCATCGTAAAGCAAAGCATCGCCGCGCCCACTCCCAGCACCAGGTCCCCGATGCTGGCAAAGCCCAGCAGGCGCCCGAACGGCTCCAGCGCCAGAACATCGCCCAGAAAAACAAGACGCGTGCTGTCTGTGACAGGCGCGTAGGCAAAGATCTCACCAGAAGCGAGCTGCGCGGCCAGGCGGGTGCCAGCGGCCGACTCCAGCACGTGCGCGGAGACGGGCATTGCGCCGCCGTTCAGCGCAATAACGGCAAAATTCATCCCGGCCCCGGCGCCGAACACAAAACTCCAAACACCGCGGCGCAGATTGGCCGCCACAAAAATAAACAGCAGGCCATAATGCAGCAGACATACGGCCAGGGGCGCATAAGACGCAAACGCGGGGAACAGACGCGCTGCATACGGCCCCGCAGCCTTGCACAGATAGGCGGCCACCGGAAGCCACAGCAGCGCGATATTGTGCTGTGCCATCGCGCGCAGGCTGCCGCCGCAGGCAAGGCCGGCGGCCAGCCCGCACAGAATGAATGCCAGCAGCACCAAGCCGTACGCCTCCTTTCGTGAACAGCCCGCGGGCTACAGCAGGCTTTCTTCGGGCTCGCGTGCGGCGTCCAGCTCTGGAGCCAGAGAAATGAATACCTCCACGACCTTGGGGTCGAGCTGTGAACCGGCCACCTCCTGCATCACAGCCAGCGCCTGTTCGCGGGACATGCCGTTGCGGTAGGGCCTGTCCGACGTCATGGCGTCAAAAGTATCTGCAACGGCAAGGATAGCCGCAGAGAGAGGCAGCTCGCCGGGAGCGGGACCTTCGGCGGGATAGCCCTTGGCGTCGTAACGGTGATGGTGATACAGCACCGCGTCGTTTACCGTGTCGGAAAAACGGATGCTGTCGATGATCTTACGCCCCATCACAGGATGCTGCTGGATTAGTTCGAATTCCTCGGCTGTAAGAGCGGCGGGCTTGTTGAGCACGGCGTCGTCGATGCCGATTTTGCCCACGTCGTGCAGCAGAGCGGCCGTCTTGACGTCGGCCACGAAGCTGGGAGATTTGTGCATGGCGCGGGCAATGGCCTCGCTGTAATACGCTACGCGTCGGGAATGGCCCTGGGTGTAATGATCTTTGGCGTCCACGGCCATGCTCAGGGCGGCGATGGTGCGCATATGCATGGATTTGCTGTCCAGATACAGCTTGAAGGAATAGCGTGCCAGCATGAGCGGCGCCATGAACAGCACGATGTAAAAGTAGCTGTTGGGCATGTTGATGACGATGCCCAGCAGCAGTCCCAGCGGAACGGTGGCGATGATGTTGGGCAGCAGGCCGCCGATATTCTGGCGCATCAGCGTGCCGAACTGGCCCATGCCGCCTACCTGGTAATACAGGATGAACAGCGTCAGGTTGACAAGGATGCACAGTGCGGCGAACAGCAGGGAAAGCCCAAGGGCGGGCAGAGAGGCCAGGTTATCCGGCATGCCCGCCAACAGAAGCGGCAGCCCGCCCGCGCTGATGGAAACAAGGATGTTCCCGGTGTTGAACAGCTCCTTGCGGGGCTCACGGGCCAATGGCCAGTAATAATGCTTGGTGGCGGGGTTTTGCATCACGGTGAAAAGCGTCGATACCCCGAACAGAACCACCGCCAGCGGCGCTCCGCCCGTTATGGCGCAGGCCAGTACGGGCACGAAGCTGATCTCCAGCGTTTTGTCTTCCGCGAAATAAATGGGCAGCATCCGGCACACCACCATCAGCAGCACCATCATCAGGCTGTAGCTCCAGATATCCCCGCGGCTGCTGCCCGGCAGATAATAAGGATATACCTCCCAAAGGGAAAGCAAAAAAACCGACAGCCCCGCAATGGAGACGGCGGTCGTATATACCCGCAGCTTTTTTTCGTCCATAGCCGTTTTCCTCCCGGCGCAGGTCTGCGCCACACACAGCCCGGCGCAAAATGCGCCGTTTTTTGACGCCGCAGGGCGGCGCCGCAGATTTCTATATACCTTATATAAATATATCCCAATATAAATATATCCCAGATGGCGCACACAAGCGCCGTAAACTTCAAAAAACAGGGCGGCCGGCAGGGCTCCGGGAAACAGGCCGTGTCCGGCCCGTTCAAGTACTTATCTTACGCAGAAGAAAGCGCCGCTGGCGAGAACCAAAGAGCACAGAGAAGCCAGAGCAAACAGGATCTTTTTCATAACAGATATAGCCTCCTTACGGTACTCTGCCCTCCGCTATCCGGGCATGCTATATCCGCTCCGCTGTGCCGGCCCGCCCCTGTTTACCAAAGGAAAGCGGCCCCGTTTTACCCCGCCGTGCGGGGCAGAACGGAAAGCCTGCGGTTTACCGCGCTCAATACGCTGTGTACCGCAGCATTGTCGGGGTCTTCATTTAAAAATGCGCTGCCAAGCAGGCGTTGGCCATCCCGCAGGCTGTACACCTGCGCCACCACGATACCCTGTCCCGCCAGCGTCACCGCATCCACGCTGGCCAATTCGAAGCAGGTTTCACCCGCCGCGCGGTTCACTGCCGCAAGCGCGGCCTCGGAAACGCACCGTCGCCGGGCAAAAGGCGTATTCGCGCTTTCGCCGTGGCCGGTATACGTGTCGCAGCCGCGCGCCAGCGTTACCGAAGCAGACACACGCCCGCCCGCGCTTTTGATCTCCAGCCCCGTATGGGCAAGACGGAAATCCCCCCGGGGGGCAAGCCCCTCGGAGAGCTGTGCAACGCTGATGATGCGGTGGTCCACCTGTACGCCGAACTGCGCCGTCAAAGCAGACTGGATATCGCGTACCAGCGATTTCGAACTTTTTTCGGGCCCGGCGAGCACGTGGATCTCGCACGGCATGCCGTTTTCGGCAAATACCACCTGGGCCGCCTGCACGCCTTCCAGGCGGCAGATCAGCTCCTGCCAGAGCGTTTCAGTACCGGACATCCACAGCTTCCCTCCATCCACAGCCGCGGGGCGGCTGGATCAATACGCCGAATTTAATACCATCATAGCGCATGAACGGCACCCTTGTCAACGAATGCATGGTCAAAAAGGGCATTTCAAAAAAAATACTTTTTGAATGGTGTGTTTAACAGGATTTAAGCTTGATATAGTCAGGAAATTTTTTCCT
The DNA here is from genome assembly GCF_017421385.1 of Ruthenibacterium sp. Lineage (NCBI taxonomy): Bacteria > Bacillati > Bacillota > Clostridia > Eubacteriales > Oscillospiraceae > Ruthenibacterium > Ruthenibacterium sp. Next base: position 61,282 of record NZ_JAFOIN010000081.1, read on the forward strand.
TTGCTGTTTTAGCCCGGCTTTCAGCGGCCGCGTGGGGGCAGTTTGTGTTTTGCGGCATGCCCAGGGCTTAGCGCCGGATCCGCAATGTATATCCAATCTGCCTAAAAGTGCTTTCGCGGCCGGAAGATGTTTTGAGCGATTTTCTGAATGTTGTGAAAAAAGTGTGTTTGAAGAGTTACAATTCGTTGAAATGCACAAAAAACATCTTGTCCTTTACGTAAAAAATGCTATAATCAGACACAGCCTTTACAAATGCCCTTGCGCAGCACTCTGCGGCGCGGGCAGAGAGGCTGTATAAAGAATCGAAAAAATGGAGGTTTTCACTATGAAAAAAGTTCTTGTTCTTGCTGTTGCGGCGCTGATGGCGCTGTCTCTGGTTGCCTGCGGCACCGACTCTTCCTCTTCCAGCGCTCCGGCTTCCACAGCTCCGTCCAGCACGTCTGTGTCTGAGCCGGCCAGCACCAGCGCTTCCGAGCCGGCCAGCACCTCTGCGTCTGCCAGCACTTCCGAGTCTGCCAGCGCTTCTGAGAGCGCCAGCACCTCTGAGGTTGCCGAGAGCGCCAGCACCAGCGAAAGCGCCAGCGCTTCCACGGCTGCGTAATTGCTTTTTTGCACGCGGTGAGCCCGCGGGCGTTCCCTTTGGGGAAACCGCCCGCGGGCTTTTTTGTGTTATGAGTGTACGCACATTGAGGACAGAGAAACGCTTTTTTTCAAAAAAATGTATCCGTTGGCAACATTTGTCGCCGCATGGCAACAAAAATCCATGCAGTAAAATTGACAAACCATAGAAAACTTGTTAAAATGATGATTCAGAGAATGTTAAACGATGGTGTTTAAACGTTGTTTTTAGACACCATTTTTTGTTTATATTCTTTTTTCTCCTGCGGGCGCGGCAAAAAGCTGTTTTTTGCGGTGTGCGCGCGCAAAATACAGTTTGCTCCGGCGGCTCTCGCGCGGGCCGGGCGGAACGTTATTTCTTTAAAGGAGTTGGCAAAATGGCGAAATATATCGCAAAGCGCGTTGCGTTGGCATTGGTGACGCTGGTCATCGTGTCGATGCTCACCTTCTTCCTCATGTTCCTGGTTCCGGGCGGGCCGTTCCTGTCCGAAAAATCGCCGTCCCCGGCGGTGCTTGCGGCCATGGAGGAAAAGTACGGCTTGGATAAACCGGTGATCGTGCAGTACAAGAACTATATGCTCAACCTGCTGCAGGGCGAGCTGGGCCCGTCCATCAAGCAGCGCGGCCGCACGGTCGCCCAGATCATCGGTTCCCGGTTCCCGGTTTCGGCGCGCATCGGCGGCATCGCGCTGGCCATTGCCGTCGTCGTGGGCGTGGTGCTGGGCAGTGTGGCGGCGCTCAACCGCGGCAAGTGGATCGACAACGTCATTATTGTTATTGCCACCTGCGGCATCGCGGTGCCGAGCTTTGTTGTATGTACCATATTATTGTATATATTCAGCCTGAAGCTGGGGTGGCTGCCGTCCTACGGCCTTACGGGCTGGAAAAACTATATTATGCCGGTCATCGCTCTGGGCTTCTACCCCACGGCGTACATCTGCCGCCTGATGCGCTCTTCCATGCTGGATGTGCTGGGGCAGGATTACATGCGCACCGCCCGCGCCAAGGGGCTTTCCCAGGGCAAGAGCCTGTTTAAGCATGCGCTGCGCAATGCCATTCTGCCTGTCGTCACTTATCTGGGGCCGGCTTTGGCCTATACGCTCACGGGCAGCCTGATCGTTGAAAAGATCTTTACGATCCCGGGCCTGGGCGACAGCTTCGTCAGCTCTATCACCGGCCGCGATTATATGGTCATCATGGGAACCACGATCTTCCTGGCCACGCTCATCATCACGATGAACGTGATCGTGGACATCGTGTACAAGATCATCGATCCGCGGATCAAGCTGAAATAAGCGGGAGGAGAGCGAAGGAATGGAAAACAAAAAACAGATCTTGAGCATGCAGCTCAACGTCGACGACTTTGCGCCCGCCAGCGATTCCGAAAAGGAAAGCCTGTCCGTCATGCGCGAAAGCGTCAGCTTCTGGAAGGACGGTCTGCGCCGTCTGCGGAAAAACCCCATCGCCATGGTGAGCCTTGCGGTGCTGATCATCGTGCTGATCCTGGCGTTTATCGTGCCGGCGTTTTACCCTTACGATTACGCCACTCAGATCCGCGGCAGCGAGAACCTGGGCCCCATGCAGTATTCCGAGGCGGAGCAGGCCGCCATGGCCGCGGGCGAAAAGGTGTTTCCCCACATTCTGGGCACGGACTCCCTGGGGCGCGACTATGCCGTCCGCGTTATGATGGGCACCCGTGTTTCCCTGTCTGTTGGCCTGCTGGCCAGCGTGCTGGTGCTGCTCATCGGCTCGGTCTACGGCTCTGTTGCCGGCTTTTTGGGCGGCAAGGTAGACCTGTTCATGATGCGTATCGTGGACATCATCTACACCGTGCCGGACCTGCTCATCATCATCCTGCTGGCCTCTACGCTGAAATACCCGCTGCAGTCTCTGGCGGAAAAGCCGGGCTTCGGCTGGATCAACATCATTGGCGTGCCGCTCATCAGTATCCTGATCGTATTCGCTCTTTTGTACTGGGTGGGTATGGCGCGCATCGTGCGCAGCCAGGTGCTCACGCTGAAGGAGAGTGAGTACGTCACCGCCGCCCGCGCTCTTGGCGCCGGCACGGGCCGCATCATCAAAAAGCACATTCTGACGAACTGCATCGGCACGCTCATCGTCACCACCACACTGCAGATCCCTTCGGCCATCTTTACCGAGAGCTTTCTTTCGTTCCTGGGCATCGGCGTTTCCGCGCCCATGCCATCGCTGGGCAGCCTGGCCAGCACGGCCATCGACGGTCTGCAGAGCTATCCGTACCGCCTGTTCGCGCCGGCCATCGCCATCTCCGTCGTCATCCTCAGCTTCAACCTGTTCGGCGACGGCCTGCGCGATGCATTCGACCCGAAGCTGAAAAACTAAACGAAAGGAAGGGACGCACACATGAGTGAATATTTGGTAGACATCAAGGACGAGCGCCTTTCCTTCTTCACCCCCGCGGGCGAAGTGAAGGCTTTGGGCGGCGTGTCCATCCATCTGAAAGAGGGAGAAGTGCTGGGCATCGTGGGCGAGTCCGGTTCGGGCAAATCCGTCACGGCGTACAGCCTGATGGGCCTGACGGCCTATCCCGGCCGCCTGATCGGCGGTACACTGGACTTCAACGGCCATCACATCAACGATATGAGTGAAAAGGAGATGCGCCGGATCCGCGGCAACGAGGTCTCCATCATTTTTCAGGACCCCATGACCAGCCTGAACCCGGTGTACACCATCGGCAACCAGATCCGTGAGGTGATTTTGCTGCACACGGGCAAGTCCAAGAAAGAAGCCAACGAGCGGGCCAAGGAGCTGCTGACGCTGGTGGGCATCAACGAGCCGGAAAAGCGCCTGAAGCAGTACCCCCACGAGCTGTCCGGCGGCATGCGCCAGCGCGTGATGATCGCCATTGCGCTGGCATGCGAGCCCAAGCTGCTCATCGCAGACGAGCCGACCACCGCCCTGGACGTGACCATACAGGCTCAAATCCTGGAGCTGATGATGGACCTGAAGGAAAAGCTGGGCATGGCCATCATCATGATCACCCATGACCTGGGCATCGTGGCGCGCATGTGCGAAAAGATCGCCGTCATGTATGCGGGTAAGATTGTCGAATACGGCACCACGGACGAAATTTTCTACGAACCCAAGCATGAGTATACAAAGGGCCTGCTGCGCAGTATCCCGCGTCTGGATTCCAAGGATCATGAGCGCTTGGTGCCCATTGAGGGCACACCCGTGGACATGCTCAACCCGCCCAAGGGCTGTCCGTTCGCGCCGCGCTGCGGCGCGTGCATGAAGGTGTGCCTGCGCGAGATGCCGCCGCGCACCGATTTCAGCGACACGCACTACACGCAGTGCTGGCTCTGCCAAAAGGCGGAGTTTGAAGCCGCACAGGGAGGGAATGTACAATGAGTGAAAAACTGGTAGAGGTACAGCACCTCCAGCAATATTTCCCCGCCGGCGGCATGGGCAAAAACAAAAAGTACGTTCAGGCCGTGGACGACGTTTCATTCGCCATCAACAAGGGCGAGACATTGGGGCTGGTGGGCGAATCCGGCTGCGGAAAGACCACCACGGGCCGCACGCTGCTGCGCCTGTACGAGCCGACGAAAGGCCGTATCCTCTATGACGGCGAAACGCTGTTTGACAGCGGAAATGTGCCGCTGTACAACGAGGACGGAACCCCGGTGCTGGACGAAAGCGGCAAGCCGAAATTCGGCAAAAAGACGGCCGTGAACATGCTGCCGTACCGCCGCAAGATGCAGATCGTGTTCCAGGACCCCTATGCCAGCCTGGACCCCCGCATGACGGTGGGCGACATCGTGGGCGAGGCCATCGACATCCACAAGCTTGCGTCCTCCAAGGCGGACCGCCGGGAGCGCATTATTAAAATGCTGGAGCGTGTGGGCCTGAACTCCGAGCATGCCAACCGCTATCCGCACGAATTCTCCGGCGGCCAGCGCCAGCGCGTCGGCATCGCCCGCGCTTTGGCTGTGGACCCGCAGTTTATCGTCTGCGACGAGCCCATCTCGGCGCTGGATGTTTCCATTCAGGCACAGGTCGTCAATATGTTTGAAGATCTGCAGGACCAGTACGGCCTGACGTACCTGTTCATCGCCCACGACCTTTCGGTCGTGAAGCATATTTCGGACCGCATCGGCGTGATGTACCTGGGCAAGCTGGTGGAGCTGGCCGACAGCTATGAGCTGACCTTCCACAGCGTTCACCCCTACACCCGGAGCCTGATTTCCGCAATTCCGGTGGCGGACCCCAAGACGGCCCGGGAATCCCGGCGCATCGTGCTGGAAGGCGATGTGCCCAGCCCGCTGAACCCGCCTTCCGGCTGCCGCTTCCGCACCCGCTGCCCCTACGCAGACGAGCAGTGTGCCGCAGAGGAACCCAAATGGCGCGAGGTGTCCGGCGGACACTATGCCGCCTGCCACCATCTGGACAAAGTGAAATAAATGGAAAAAGGCGCTGAAAGCGCCGTTTTTCCGCCCCGCTGCTTTATTATAATAAAGTTGCAAAAAAGTGACAATTTGCAAAAAAGCGTTGCGCGGCGCGTCCGCGCGTGTATAATTGTAAACAATTCACCTTGGGGCATGCTATGGGTGCGCCATGTGTGAAATGTTGAATAAACAATTTTTGAGGAGGAAAGTTCACTATGAAGAAACTGGCACTTGTGCTGGCCGTCGTCATGGTGCTGAGCCTGGGCCTGACGGCCTGCGGCGGCAGCACGTCCTCGACCGGTACTGCGAGCTCCGCTCCCGCGGGCTCTTCCTCGTCCGGTTCTGCTTCCGACGCCGCTCCGGCTTACAATCCGGATGCGCTGCAGGTCAAAGCTCTGGACGACAACACGCTGCAGGTCACGCTGACGGCCCGCACGCCGTATTTCCTGGAGCTGACCGCGTTCCCCGCGTATGCTCCCGTTCAGCAGGCGACTGTTGAGGCAAACGGCGAAGCCTGGGCTGTGGACGCTGCCACCTACATCGGCAACGGCCCCTACAAGATTGCTGAGTGGGTGCCCAGCTCCCACATCACGATGGTCAAGAACGAGAACTACTGGAACGTGGACAGCCTGGCTGGCCCGGACACCCTGCAGTTCACGCTGATGGAGGATGACGCAGCCCAGCTGACGGCATTCCAGTCCGGCGAACTGGATTTCATCGACGCTGTCCCCAACGATGAGATCGACGCGCTGTCTTCCACGCCGGAGTTCCACAAAGAGGGGCAGATCGGCACCTACTATGTGAGCTACAACACGCAGGCCGCTCCGTTTGACGATCCTCTGGTCCGCCAGGCGTTCACGCTGGCGGTCGACCGCGACTATATCTGCAAGCAGATCGGCAAATCCGGCCAGATCCCGGCCGGCGCGTTCGTGTCCGAGGGCCTGAGCGATGCTGCGGAAGGATCTTCCTTCCGCGAAGTGGGCGGCGACTATTATGACCCGACCGCCGGGGCCAACGAGGCCAATCTGGCCAAGGCCAAGGAGCTGCTGGCTGAGGCCGGCTATCCCAACGGCGAGGGCCTGCCCACCATCACCTATCTGTACAACGAAGGCACCGGCCATCAGCAGATCGGCGAGGCGCTGCAGCAGATGTGGGGCCAGCTGGGCGCCACAGTGACGCTGGAGAGCCAGGAGTGGGCCACCTTCCTGAACACCCGTAAGAACGGCGACTATCAGGTTGCCCGCAACGGCTGGCTGGGCGACTACAACGACCCCATCAGCTTCCTGGATATGTGGATCACCGGCGGCGGCAACAACGACGCCCAGTGGTCCAACGCCGAGTTCGACAGCCTGATCAAGCAGATCAAGTCCTCCGGCGACGCTGAGGCGCGCATGGAGATGATGCATCAGGCTGAGGACATCATCTTCGACGAGTGGATGCTGTGCCCGATTTACTACTATGTGGATATTTATATGGCCCAGCAGAACCTGGAAAACCTGAGCACCTCCCCGCTGGGCTTCAAGTTCTTCATGAACGCGAGCAACGGCACGGATACGCTGAAGGTTTGCACCGGCCCGGACCCCGACACCATCGACCCGGCGCTGAACAGTGCTGTGGACGGCGGCACAATGATTGACCACGCTTTTGAAGGCCTGTACACGGTTGCCTACGGCACCACCCCGACCCCGGGCCAGGCGGAGAGCGTTGAGATCAGCGAGGACGGCCTGACCTATACGTTCCATCTGCGCGAGGGCCTGAAATGGTCCGACGGCACCCCGTTGACGGCTCATGACTTCGTTTACAGTTGGCAGCGCGCTGTTGACCCGGCCACGGGCGCCGACTACGCGTATATGTTCGAGTGCATCGCCGGCTACACCGAGGCGATCAACGGTGAGGAGTATGTTGCTCCGGCCGCCGACGCTTCCTCTGCCAGCACCTCCGAGTCTGCTGCGGAGTCTGTTTCCGCCAGCACCTCTGAGAGCGCCAGCACTTCCGCTGCCGCGTAAGCAGCTGCTTTCTTACAACGCCGCATCTTCGGATGCGGCGTTTTTTTGTACCGGCATGCCTGGAGCGCCGGAAGGGCGGGGGCAAGAGTATCCCGCGAAGCGTTAAACTCATTGTATCACATATATTAACTTATAGCAATAATAAATTAGCTGTAAGTTTATTACAAAAGATTAACATTAGCTGTAAGCTAATATCAAAACACGACAACGGGACGGTGCGAGATGGACAATCGGGAGATCGGCACGCGCATCCGGCTTGCACGCCGGGACGCGGGGCTCACGCAGGAAAAGCTGGCGGAGAAGATCGGTGTATCCACGGTGTTTGTAAGCCAATTGGAATCCGGCAGCCGCGCGCCCGGGCTGGAGACGCTGGTAAAGCTCTCGCAGACGCTGCACGTAAGCCTGGACCTGCTGGTGTTGGGCGGCGCGCCCGGCGGAGACGCGGAAGCGTGTCTTGCTGCGTTGGTGCAGGGGCGCTCGCCCCGCCAGCGTATGCTGGCGGTCAGCCTGGTGCGAAGCCTGTTTGCAGAGATGGACCGTTTGGATGCAGAGCCGCCGGAATGCTGACGCATGCGTTTTTCGAAAAAGGCGGGAGAGCGCGGCCAGGGGAGCGGGTAAAACGCTGCGTGGAACGGATCTCCGGCAGGGAAACGGCCCTGTGCGCGGCCCGGCGGACATACGAAAAAACAGCCCGGGGAACAAAATGCTGTTCCGCAGGGCTGTTTTCTTTATACAATATTATTTTCGAGGAAAGCGGGCGGCGTTTTGTCACCGCTTTTGCAGGTCCGTCTGCTCCAGCAGGCGCGCAACATCCGTCAGCCCGGGCACGATGGCCCAGGCCAGCCGCTCCATTTCGGGTGTGGGCGGGTCCATGTCCGGCACCATCACAGTGAAGCACCCGGCGGCAGCGCCCGCCCGCACGCCGTTGTAGGAATCCTCCAGCACCATGCACAGCCCGGGCGGTGTGTCCAGTGCCGCCGCGGCTTTCAGAAAAATCTCCGGCTCCGGCTTGGAATGCGTCACCTGGTCGCCGCCGATGACGGCGGAAAAGTAACCGCGCACGCCGGCGGTCTCCAGATTGTGCAGCACGCGGGCGCTGTCTGTGGAGGAAGCAACGGCCATTTTGCAGTTCCGGGCGCGCAGCGCGTCCAGCAGCTCGAACAGCCCCGGCCGCAGCGGCACGCTGTGCTCCAGCCTTGCTTCCACCTCGCGCCATACCTCTGCGGACATGTCGTCGTAGGGGAACCCGGCGCCGAAGCGTTCCAAAAATGCACGGCGGCCGCTTTCGTAGTTGCGCCCCCGCAGCAGAGAGACATCCTCCGGCGTCATCGTCACGCCGTATTTGCCCGCCACGGCGCGCCACACCTCGTCTCCCAGACGCTCGGTGTCGAACATCAGGCCGTCCATGTCGAACAGGACGGCGCGGATCTGCTGTTCCATTGCTTTCCCAACCTCTCTTCATTCCTGTGCGGCCCGGCCGTTGCCGAACCGCTTTTCATTATACACGAAGCGGTGCGAAAAGCAAACCGCCCGCCGCGGGACGGTGGAGCGGAAATATGCCTTAGCGCGGAAAAAATGGCGGATTTACACATTTTCAGCGGTCTGCCCCTTGTAAAATGGCCGCAGGGCGGCTAAAATAGAGTAAAACCAGCCCCCGCGGTTCTTTTGCGCGCCGGGTGTGGAACTTTGCCGCTGTGCGGTTTTGCGCGCAGCCATCAATGGAAGAGGGAAAAGTATGCTGGACATCAAAGTGACAAAGACCACCGCGCCGAAGGCAAAGCCGGACGAGAAGCATCTGGGCTTCGGCAACCATTACACGGACCATATGTTCATCATGGACTACACCGAGGGCCGTGGCTGGCACTCGCCGCGCATCGAGCCGTACCATTCCCTGGAGCTGGACCCGGCCGCGTTGGTGTTTCATTATGCGCAGGAGTGCTTTGAGGGCATGAAAGCCTACCGTGCTGCGAATGGCCGCGTGCTGCTGTTCCGGCCGGAAAAGAACGCCGCCCGTATGCAGAGCACCCATAGGCGCCTGTGCATTCCGGAAATCCCCGTGGAGGATTTCGTACAGGCTGTCAAGGCGCTCGTCAGCGTGGACAAAGACTGGGTGCCCGGAGAACCGGACACCAGCCTCTATCTGCGCCCGTTCACCATCGCCACCGAGGCGCATTTGGGCGTGAAGCCCAGTGCAAGCTATCAGTTCATCATCATCGCTTCGCCCTCCGGTGCGTATTACGCGGAGGGCATGAATCCGGTGAAGATCTATGTGGAGGACGAGTATGTCCGCGCTACGCCGGGCGGTACGGGCTACATCAAATGCGGCGGCAACTATGCGGCCAGCCTGATCGGCCAGATGAAAGCCCATGACCTGGGCTACAGCCAGGTGCTGTGGCTGGACGGTGTGGAGCGCAAGTATGTGGAGGAAGTGGGCAGCATGAACTGCTTCTTCAAAATCGACGGCGTCATCCGCACCGCGCCCTGCGTGGGCACGGTGCTGCCGGGCATCACGCGCATGAGCTGCATCGAGCTGCTGGAAAAATGGGGCTATAAGGTGGACTGTGAAAGCCGCCTGCCCATCGCGGACGTCATCCGCGCAGGCAAGGAGGGCAAGCTGGAAGAGGTGTTCGGCACGGGCACAGCGGCGGTCATCAGCCCCGTGGGGGAATTGCGCTACGAGGACGAGGCGCTCACCATCAACGGCTTCCAGACAGGCCCTGTCACCCAGCGCCTGTACGACACGCTCACCGGCATCCAGTGGGGCACGCTGCCCGACGATATGGGCTGGACGCAGGAAGTGGAATAACGCGGGAACGGAACAAAACGAACGCGCGGCGGGCCTTTTTGGCCCGCCGCGCGGCTGCTTTACAGGGGAAACCGCGCACGAAGAGCCCCTTTCCTTGCAATACGTTTTTTTTGTGCTATAATACTCATGCGACAGGCGCATTCATAAAATCTTAATACCTTTGGAAAAACTTTAACACCGCGTTTATCTGCGCGGCCGGAGGGAAAAGGGACGGAAATATGCAGATCATTATTGTGGGCGACGGCAAGGTAGGCGTCGCCCTTACGGAACAGCTCTCCAGCGAGGGCCACGATATCACGGTTATCGACTCAAACCCCAAGGTGCTGGAGCAGAGCTTGGAATCCTATGATGTGATGGTGGTGCACGGCAACGGCGCGTCCATCGGCGTGCTGAAAGAGGCGGGTGTGGAAGACGCGCATCTGCTTATTGCCGCCACCAGCCGGGACGAGACGAACCTGCTCACCTGCATCGTGGCAAAAAAGCTGGGCGCAAAGCACACCATTGCCCGGGTGCGCAACCCCGAATATGCCGAGCAGCTGGTGCTGATGCGGGACGAGCTGGGCCTTTCCATGACCATCAATCCGGAGCTTGCGGCCGCGCGGGAGATCCATCACCTGCTGCAGTTCCCCTCATTTCTCAAGCGGGATTCCTTTGCCAAGGGCCGTGTGGAGATCGTAGAGATCCATGTGGGCGAGGATTCCAAGCTGGCGGGCATCCCGCTCAACCGCCTGTATGAGATCGCGCGGGTGCGCGTGCTTGTGTGCGTGGTGGAGCGCGGCGGCACCGTGCATATCCCGGACGGCAGCTTCACGCTGCAGGCGGGGGACAATATCTATGTCACTGCCGATTCTCAGGACCTTGCCCAGCTCATCAAGCATCTTGGCATTGTCAAGCAGAAGGTGCGCAACGCCATCATCGTGGGCGGCAGCCGCATCGCCTATTATCTGGCCATGCGCTGCCTGCACGCGGGGCTGGGCGTCAAGATCATCGAGCAGAACCATGAGCGCTGTGTGGAGCTGGCCGAGCTGCTTCCCAGCGCCGTCATCATCGAAGCCGACGGCTCCCGGCAGGACATTCTGGCTGCAGAGGGCATCAGCTCCACGGACGCGGTCATCACATTGACGAATATGGATGAGGAGAATCTCATCATTTCCATGTATGCCAGCCACATCGGGGTGCCAAAAGTCATCACAAAGGTGAACCGCACCGAATATGTGGAAGCCTTCAAGAGCATGGGCATCGACACGTTCATCAGCCCCAAGGCGCTGTGCAGCACGGACATCGTGCGCTATGTGCGCGCCATGCAGAACACCACGGGCGGCAGCGTTATTACGCTGCACCGCATGGTGGAGGGCAAGGCAGAGGCGCTGGAATTCCGCGCATCCGAGACCACGCGCCACCTGGGCGAGACACTTTTGGACATTCAGCTTAAGCCCGAGATATTGATCGCCTGCATCACCCACAAGGGACGCACCATCATCCCGCGGGGCAGCGACGTGTTCCAGGCCGGGGACACCGTCATCGTCGTCACGACGAGCGGCCAGCCCATCAACGACCTGAATGACATTTTTGCCGACTGAGGGCCGGCATTCCCGGAGGAACGAATGAACAAGAAAATGATCGGCAAGCTGGTTGGCGTGCTCTTTTTCCTGGAGGCGCTTTTCATGCTGCCAGCCATTGCCGTGTGCTTTGTTTACGGCGAGACGGGCGCACCCCTGCGGGGCTTTTTGTGGACGGTGGCGCTGCTGCTGGCGCTGTCCGGCGCGCTGTACGGCGTGTGTGCGAAGGCCACGCGGGAGTTTTACGCCAAAGAGGGCTTCATCATCGTGGCCCTGGGCTGGATCCTGCTCTCGGCCATGGGCGCGCTGCCGTTTTACATCTCGGGCGAGATACCGCATTATGTAGACGCGTTTTTTGAGACGGTGTCCGGTTTTACCACCACAGGCGCGTCTGTTCTGACAGACGTGGAGGCCATGAGCCACGGGCTGCTGTACTGGCGCAGCTTTACACACTGGCTGGGCGGTATGGGCATGCTGGTATTCCTGCTGGCCGTGGTGCCCACGGGAAAGGGAGCGGGTTACAGCATCCATCTGCTGCGGGCTGAAAGCCCCGGCCCCAGCGTGGGTAAAATGGTGCCCCGCATGCGCCAGACGGCCAGCCTGCTGTATAAGATATACATCGTGCTCACCGTCCTGTGCGTATTGTTTCTGCTGGCGGGCGGCATGCCCCTGTTCGACAGCCTGTGCACGGCCTTCGGTACGGCGGGCACGGGCGGCTTCGGCATCAAAAACAACAGCATGGCGGATTACAGCCCGTACCTGCAGAATGTGTGTACGGTGTTCATGGCGCTGTTCGGCGTAAACTTCAGCGTCTATTTTCTGCTTTTGCTGCGGGAGTGGCGCGGGGCGCTGCTGGACGAAGAGCTGCTTTTGTACGGCGGCATCATGCTTACGGCCATGTTTGTCATTGCAGCGGACATCACGCCGCTTTTCTCCGGCTTCGGCGAGGCGTTCCATCATGCGTCCTTCACCGTCAGCAGCGTGATGACGACCACGGGCTTCGCCACCGAAGATTTCAACCTGTGGCCGCAGCTCTCCCGGGCCATCCTGTGCATTCTGATGGTGGTGGGTGCGTCCGCGGGCAGCACGGGCGGCGGCATCAAGGTAGCGCGCCTGCTTCTGCTGTTCAAGAGCCTTGCAGCTGAGGTGCGCCGCATGCTGCGCCCGCGCAGTGTGAATGTGGTGCGCGTGAACGGCCGCGTTGTGAAGGACGAGGTGCTGCGCGGTGTGAACGTCTATATGGCAGCCTACTGCGCCATCGCGGTGGCCAGCTTTCTGGCCGTCTCCGTGGATGATTTTTCTCTGGAAACGAACCTGACGGCCGTGCTGGCATGCTTCAACAACATCGGCCCGGGGCTGGACCTCGTGGGGCCGGCCAGCAACTATTCCCTGTTTTCAACTTTTTCCAAGGTTGTGCTTTCGTTGGATATGCTTCTGGGCAGACTGGAAATATTCCCCATTATTGTGCTGTTCAGCCGCCATACCTGGAACCGCACGCGCTGAAAACCGGATACGGACGCCTCTGGGCGCGCCCGGCACAGGCTGCCGCGGCGCGTCTGTTTGCATTTTTGCACATTTTTTGTTATAGTATTTTTGTTTGCTTCCGGCCGCACGGCGGGAAGGGACCCTATTGATTTCAGGAGAGTGGTTTTTTGGATACCCCCGGCCCTGGTATGTACCTGGCACTGCTGCTTTTGCTGGCGTTCTCGGCGTTCTTCTCGGCAAGTGAGACGGCGCTTTCGTCGGTCAACCGCATCCGCATGAAGAATAAGGCGGATGACGGAGACAAAAAGGCGCAGCGCGTGCTGGGCCTTTCCGATGATTACGACAGGACGCTGTCCGCCATTCTCATCGGCAACAATGTGGTAAACCTTACTGCATCGTCGATCTCCACCGTCATTGCCACGTCGCTGCTGGGACAGCAGGGCGCGGCAGTGGCCACGGCCGTTATCACGGTGCTGGTGCTCGTCTTTGGCGAGATATTGCCCAAGAGCTTCGCCAAGGACCATGCGGAGCGCGTGAGCATGGCCATGGGCGGCCCGCTTTACATCGTCAAAACGCTGCTGGCTCCGCTGGTGTGGGTCTTTGTGCAGATCAAGCGCCTGTTTACAGGCCGGCGCTCCAGTGAGCTGAACGTGCAGCCTAGCGTGACTGAGGAGGAACTCAAAACCATCATCGACACCGTCGGTGAAGAAGGCGTGCTGGACCGCCAGGAAACAGACATCATCCAGTCGGCCATAGAGTTCGACAATACGACGGTGCAGGACATTCTGGTGCCCCGGGTGGATATGGCCGCGGCGGCGCTGGACGCGCCGCCGGAGGAGATCATCCGGCTGTGTGTGGAGGGCGGTTATTCGCGCATCCCGGTGTATGAAGGGACCATTGACAACGTGGTGGGCGTACTGTATGCGAAGGACCTGCTGGCCCGACTGGCCGCGGGAAAGCCCATCGAGCCCGCGGCGCTCAAACGGGACGTGCTTTTTGTTTACCGCAGCAAGCGCATCAGCGAGCTGCTGGCGGAGTTCCGCCGGGCAAAACAGCACATGGCCGTTGTGACGGATGAACACGGCGGCACGCTGGGGCTCGTGACCATGGAGGATATCCTGGAGGAGCTTGTGGGCGAGATCTGGGACGAGACGGACAAGGACGAAACGCCCATCCGGCAGCTGAGCGAGAACAGCTGGCAGGTGGAGGGCGACGTGAACGTGGAGGACTTTTTCGACGCCATCGGCTTCGTGGATAAAACGTTCGACTGCGACTACAACTCTGTGGGCGGTTGGGCGCTGGCCGAGCTGGAGCATATTCCCAGCGCCGGGGAAAGCTTTGGCTACAAGCAGCTTCATGTGACCATCCGCGCGGTGAAGGACCAGCGCATCGAGAGCCTGCTGGTGACGCGCGGCGAGCACGGCGGCGGGGACGCTCCGCCGGAATAGCTCCCGGGAGATGAAAAAGGGAGAGAAGTAAAAGAAGCGTCCGGGGAAAAAGCTGGCGGTGGCAAAGCCATGCATCTTTGCGCAGCAAAGTGCAAGCCACGCGGCGAATGCCACCCAAAAGAGGCGGAGGACCCCCTTTTTATTTAAAATAACCCCGCGGCGCCCCGCAGGGCTAATGCCGAGGCGTGTAGAGCGAAGCGGCAGCCGAAGGCCGCCGTGCGCGGCGAACGGGGCCGCAGGCCCTGTTCGCAGGCAGCTTGGCGCAAAAGCGCAGCTTTTTCGACAAGCTGGAACACCGCCGCCCCGCAGCCGAAGCTGCCGGGGCGGCGGTGTTTGTTTTTGCGCACGGTTCAGCCCGGCGGCACGCATTCCAGCACGCTGCGTGCAATGGCGTCCCCTGCGGCCCAGAGCTGCGGCTCGCTGGTGACGTTTTCGTATTCGGAGGGGTTCACCATAAAGCCCGCCTCCAGCAGAACTGCGGGACACACGGTGCTGCGTGTGACATAATAGTAGCCCCACTGAGCGCCCCGGTCCGGCCGGGAGGTGGCCTGCGTTACATTGCGCACCAGCGCCTGGGCCAGCGCTTTGCCCGCGGGGTAGAAGTAATAGCACTCGGTGCCCGTCTGCAGGTTCGCATCTACGGAAAGGTCGATGGAATTGTGGTGGACGGCGATGAAAAAATCAGGCTGGCCGGCAACAATGGCTCTGTTGCGCTCCTCCAGAGAGAGGAAGGAATCGTCTGTCCGGATGGTCTGCACCGTGGCGCCAAGCTGCTCCAAACGGTATTTTGCGGCCAGCGTCAGAGCCAGATTGACGTCTTTTTCCGCGGGCGCCCCGGCGCCCGCCGCGCCCATTGCGCCGGGGTCATGGTCACCGTGGCCTGCGTCCAGCAGCACGGCCACTCCCGTCAGAGGCTTGCCGAATACATCGCTGCGCACCGGCTGCTTTTTCAGGATGACCTGCGTGGTGCCGTCCGCATATTCCACGGTATGCCCCCAGACGGGCTGGGTAAAGGTAAGCGTGACGCGTGTGCAGCCATCGCCCGGATCCACCGCGGCGCTCTGCACCAAAGCGGAACCGGAAACGGCGAAATCCGCCGCGAAGTCCGCATCGTAAAAATCCATCACCAGCGCGCCGTCCACCATGTTGGTATAGGCCAGCGGTGTGCCGCTGCCCGCAAAGGTGAGCACCTCGCCCGTATCCGTCGCCGCGGCGGCCGCGCCTGTAAATGAGGCGCGGGGCGTTTCCGGCGGCAGCGGCTCTGCATTGTAAGCCAGCACAAAATCCCCGCTGGCAAGCTGATAGGCCCAGGTGCGCTTGCCGCCGCGCAGTGTTTCGGTGCAGGCGGCCACCGTGGCAACTGCGCCCTGGCGTACGGTCTCGCTGATGTTTCCGTCGGACGCGGGGTCATACAGCAGGCTGGCGATCCAGTTTCGGATGCGCACAGGCGTGCCCGGCTCCACTTCCGCAGTGTCGTCGTGGGGGACCTCCGTTGTGCCGCCGCTCCCGCCGCCTGCGGGCGCGGGCCGGTTCACGGTCACAGAGACGCTGGTTCCGCCCTGTGTGAGGGTATACACATTGCTGCCCTCTGCCACGTCCACCAGCACGCCGAAGGTTCCGCCCGGGCCGCGGTTCTCCACGGGTGTGCCGTTCAGCAGCAGCTCCTGCGCCGGGTCTGACGTGCCCATCACAAAGCAGGCTGAGGTGTAGACGGCCGCACCGTCCGCCGGATAGGATACCGCCAGTGTCCCGCCGGGCGTATACTCCAGCAGCGCAGGCCGCGCCGCACTGCCGTCCAGCGCGCTGGCCAGCACGCTGAAGGCCTCCGGCTGCGCCCGGCACCGCGCATAATCGAATACGGCGCCGTGGAAGCCGTCTGTGTCCAGCGAAGCAAGGAACAGGGACGACGGATCGTTGAAGGCGGCCTCGTCCGCGTAGAATACCGCCTGCCGGGAAATACTGTCGAACAGGGCGCTGCCTTCGACATACAGGCCTGCAACGGCATATTTTTTCTGCATACGCGCCAGCGCTGCCTCCCAATCCGCATTTCCGGAGAGCTCGGGCGTCACAGCGTACACGGCCAGCCCCGCCTGGGACGCCTGCTCACACAGTGCGCGCAGCGGGTCGTATTTGTGAAACAGGCTGTCGTCCGCCGCCGCGCCGGGCCAGGTCTCATAAGCGCGGTCGCGGAAAGCGATGCTGGACAATTCGGCGTCCGCAACGTCCAGAAACAGCGCGTTCAGCCCATGGGCCTGGGCATAGGCCGCCGCGTCTGCGAACAGCGTATTCAGAACCTCCGGCCCGCCGGAGGAGAGCCCGCCCGCAGATGTTGGATAGCTCCACGAGAGCCGCAGCCCCCGCAGCGTGCCCTGGGGCGCCGCCGCACTGGGCATATCCCGGCGCATGGCACGGGGCCACAGCAGCCACATGCCGGTTCCCAGCGCGGCCAGCAGCACCGCAGCCAGAACAAAAAGCACCACGCGGCCCGCACGGCGCCGCCTGCGTTTGAAATGCATCTTTGAAAACCCCCTTTTTTCCGCAGTTTACGGCAAAATAAAACAAAATACTGCCTTTACTATACCATAGCATACCCATTTTGTGTATCCAAATCGTATCCCGTGCAGACAGCCGGAGCCGCGTTTTTCGCCCTCCTGTGAAAAAACGGCTACCAAACACGCCCCCCATATGTTATGCTATGGGAGTAGATTTGATTTTATGGCACTTTAAAGGAGACGATATTTTGCAGATACCCGATACCGCATTTACCCACGGCGGAAAATTTCACGCCGACGATGTGTTCAGCGCGGCGCTTTTGAAGATATGCAACCCCAACATTGCCATACAGCGCGGCTTTGCGGTGCCTCAAGGCTTTGCAGGGCTGGTATTCGACATTGGGGACGGCCCGTTCGATCATCATGCCAAAAACAGCCCTGTGCGGGAGAACGGTGTGCCCTATGCGGCTTTCGGCCTGCTGTGGCGGGAGCTGGGGCCGCAGCTTGTCGGCCCCGTGGACGCGGGCCGCTTTGACGAGAGCTTTGTACAGCCGCTGGATCTGGACGATAATACGGGCTGCGGCAACCAGCTGGCCAATATCATCGCCGCGTACAATCCCCGGTGGGATGGCGAGGACCGTCCGGACGACTGCTTTGCACAGGCCGTGGCGCTGGCGCAGGATATGCTGGCTCACAAGCTGGAGGCCATCCGCAGCGTGCAGCGCGCCGCCGCCGAGGTGAACGAGGCGCTGGGCCGCATGAAGCGGCGCATCGTGCGGCTCTCCCGCTTCGCGCCGTGGAAGCAGCAGCTCATTCCCAGCAAGGCGCGTTTTGTGGTATATCCGTCCCAGCGGGGCGGCTGGGCGGCGCAGGCTGTGCCCGCGTCCTTTGGCTCGCCCGCGCTGAAGGTGCCGTTCCCCGCGCACTGGGCGGGTGCGTCGGAGCAGGAGCTGCCCGGTCTTTCGGGCATCGAGACCCTGCGGTTCTGCCACGCGGGGCGGTTCCTTGTCACTGCGGGCACGGAGGAGGACGCTGTGGCCGCGTGTGAGGCCGCGATGGAGCTGAACGGATAATGGATTGGGTGTACATGCTGGAGTGCGGCGACGGCAGCCTGTACACAGGCTGGACGAACGATCTGGCCAGGCGCCTTGCCGCCCACCAAAGCGGGCGCGGCGCGAAGTATACCAGGGGACGCGCGCCCGTGCGTCTGGTATATGCGGAGCAGTGTACGGACAAAAGCGCCGCTCTGCGGCGGGAAGCCGCTGTCAAGGCACTGCCGCGGGCGCGCAAGCTGGAGCTAGCGCGGCAATGGGAAACGGAGGAAAAAGCAATGGCTGTTGCGATGGATTCACAGGAAGCGCGCAGGCGTATGGAGGAAGGCCGGCTTTATCTGCCGGGGGACGAGGCTATCATGGCCGAACAGATGGACTGTCTGGAGAAGCAGTATGATTACAACGCCACGCGCCCTCACGAGCAGGAAAGGCGCGCCGCCCTGCTGCGGGAAATGTTCGCCCAGATCGGTGAAAACTGTTATATCGAGCCGCCGCTGCACGCCAACTGGGGCGGCCGCCATGTGCATTTCGGCAGCGGGGTGTACGCAAACTTCAACCTGACGCTGGTGGACGACGCCCATATTTATGTGGGCGACTGTGTGATGTTCGGCCCCAATGTCACGGTGGCCACGGCGGGGCATCCCATTGAGCCGGGCCTGCGCCGTCAGGCCATACAGTACAACGCCGACGTCCGCATCGGCAGCAACGTGTGGGTGGGCGCGGGCGCGGTCATCCTGCCGGGCGTGACCATCGGGGATGACACGGTCATCGGCGCGGGCAGCGTGGTGACGAAGGACATCCCGGCGGGCGTGGTAGCCGTGGGCTGCCCCTGCCGTGTGCTGCGCCCCATCGGCCCGCAGGACAGGGAGGCCTACTTCCGGGGCCGGAAGATCGACGTGCCGCTGGAATAGCGGTGCGCGGCATCCGGCACAGAAGGGAAAGCATGTCAAAGTGGAAAAGGAATATCTGATCCGGCAGGCCCCGGCAAAGGCGCTGCTCGCGTTTTCAACGCCTATGATCATCGGCAATCTGTTCCAGCAGCTTTACACGATGACGGATTCTGTTATTGTGGGCCAGGCTGTGGGTGAAAGCGCGTTGGCGGCCGTGGGGGCTTCCTATGCTCTGACGAATGTGTTCATCTCCATCGCCATCGGCGGCGGGGTGGGCGCGTCCGTTCTCACCAGCCAAGCCTTCGGGCGGCGGGACTATCACAGGATGAAGCGCTTTATCTCCACGGCGCTGTTCACATTTCTGGCCGTGAGCCTGCTGCTGGGCGGGTTCGGG
Source organism: Ruthenibacterium sp. (assembly GCF_017421385.1). Lineage (NCBI taxonomy): Bacteria > Bacillati > Bacillota > Clostridia > Eubacteriales > Oscillospiraceae > Ruthenibacterium > Ruthenibacterium sp. The sequence continues at coordinate 80,459 of NZ_JAFOIN010000081.1, forward strand.
CTTGCCTTCAGCGGGCAGATCATGGCATGGCTGCGTACGCCCGCGTCCATTCTGGACGATGCGGCGGTCTATCTCAATATTTATTTTCTGGGCCTGCCCTTTTTGTTTATGTACAATGTGCTCTCAGCCATGTTTAACGCGCTGGGGCGTTCCAAAGTGCCGCTGTACCTGTTGATTTTTTCTTCGGTGCTGAATGTGGGGCTGGACCTGTATCTGGTGCTGACGCTGAAGATGGGCGTGGCGGGCGTCGCATGGGCAACGCTCATTGCCCAGGGAGTATCCGCCGTGGCTGCTTTCCTGTTGTTTGCGCGGGAGCTGCGGGCCTACGATGCCCCGTCGGCCGTGTGCTTCGATGTGCGGGAACTGAAAAACATGGCCCGCGTGGCGCTGCCGTCCGTTTTTCAGCAATCCACGGTGTCCATCGGCATGATGCTGGTACAGTCCGTGGTGAACAGCTTCGGCGCCGAGACGCTGGCGGGTTATTCCGCGGCCATGCGTATCGAGAGCATCTGCACCGTGCCCATGGCGGCGGTGGGCAACGCGATGTCTTCCTACACCGCGCAGAACATCGGCGCGGGGGAGTACAGCCGTGTGCGCAGGGGATACCGGGCGTGCTATGGCATTTTGGCCGCGTTCGCGCTGGTGATCTTCGCGGCGCTTCAGTGCTTTTCGCAGCAGCTCATTGCGCTGTTCCTCAACGCGGAAAGCTCACGCCTCGCGCTGGAGACCGGAACGTCCTGCATTCGTTTCCTGGGGTGGTTCTATATCCTCATCGGCCTGAAAATGGCCACGGACGGCGTGCTGCGCGGCGCGGGAGACATGGGCGCGTTTACCGCAGCAAATCTTGTCAACCTGACGCTGCGCGTGGTTCTGGCGGCAGTGCTGGCGCCCCGGCTGGGCATCCGGATGGTATGGTATGCGGTGCCTGTGGGCTGGGCGGCCAATTACCTTATCTCGTTTTTGCGTTACCGAACGGGCCGCTGGCGGGAGCGCGGCGCAGGGCTGCTGGCCTGACCGCGGCAGAAAAATTTGCTTGACAGCCGCGAAAACTTGTGTATAATATGGAATATACGCAAAAAACGATGACGAGAAGAGTAAGCTGCGCAGGCTTTTTCAGAGAGTTCCCGGTCGGTGGAAGGGAGCAAAGCGGGCATAGCTGAACATGGCCTCTGAGTTGCGTGCGCGAGCCCTTGGCAAGCGCATGACGGGCGCACCCGTTACAGTGCCGCGCTGTAACCCGTTTCATCCGCGGGCGCAGCGGCTGAGGCTTTTTCCGTGAGGAAAGAGCGAAACAAGGTGGTACCGCGAGCATTTCTGCCCGTCCTTGGAACGTAAGTTCCGGGGACGGGCTTTTTGTTTGCTCCGCCGCAGAGCGGTGCACAGGGGAAAAGAAAAGGAGAATCGGTTTTGATCACGATATCGCATCTGACGAAGATCTTTGAGGGGAAGGGCCCGCGCGTGACGGCGCTGGAGGATGTGAACCTGGAGATCGGCAAAGGAGACATCTACGGCATCATCGGCATGTCGGGCGCGGGAAAATCCACGCTGCTGCGCTGTTTGACGCTGCTGGAGCGCCCCACCTCCGGGCAGATCATGCTCGCCGGGCAGGACATCGCTTCCCTTTCCGGCGCGCAGCTGCGCGCGGCGCGCCGGGGCATGGGCGTGGTGTTCCAGGGTTACAATCTGCTGATGCAGAAGACCGTGGCCGAAAACGTTGCCTTCCCCCTCCGGCTGGAGAAGGGATACGACAGGGCGGCGGTGCAGGCCCGGGTGGCGGAGCTTTTGGCCATTGTCGGCCTGGAGGACCGCGCGGGCGCGTACCCGGCCCAGCTTTCCGGCGGGCAAAAGCAGCGCGTGGCCATCGCCCGCGCGCTGGCCACACAGCCCGAGATGCTGCTGTGTGATGAGCCCACCAGTGCGTTGGACCCGCTTACGACGAAGTCCATGCTGGCCCTGCTGACGGATATCAACAAAAAGCTGGGCGTCACCATCATCATCATCACCCACGAGCTTTCGGTGGTACAGGCCATCTGTTCCCATGTGGCCGTCATCAGTGAGGGGCGTCTGGCAGAGTCTGGCGCGGTGGCGGATGTGTTCGGCAGCCCGCGCAGCGCTGTGACAAAGCTGCTGCTGGGCAGAGAGGAGTAAATACAATGGCGGAGTTTTTCAACGAATACGGCGCGCTGCTGTGGGAGGGCACGCTGGAAACCTTATATATGACGCTGTTTGCCACGCTGTTTGCATATGTGCTGGGCCTGCCCATGGGCGTGCTGCTCACAGTGACGAAGGCGGGCGGGGTGGCCCCTGCGCCGCGTTTCAACGCGGTGTTCGGATGGCTGGTGAACCTTCTGCGCAGCCTGCCGTTCATCATTTTGATGTTTTTCATCATTCCGTTTACACGGCTGCTGGTGGGTACGTCCATCGGCGCCACGGCAGCGCTGGTGCCGCTCACGCTTTCGGCCGCCCCGTTCATTGCGCGCATGGTGGAGCAGAGCCTGGAGGAAATCGACACAGGCGTCATCGAAGCTGCCCAGTGCATGGGCGCCACCAGGTGGCAGATCGTCACGCGGGTGCTGCTGGTGGAAAGCGTGCCCAGCCTGCTGCGGGGGCTGTCCATCAGCCTTATCACCATTTTGGGCTATACGGCCATCACCGGCAGCGTGGGCGCGGGGGGCCTGGGCAACCTGGCGTTCCGCTTCGGCTATCAGCGGTACCAGAAACCCGTCATGTACGCCACCGTGCTGCTGCTGATCCTGCTGGTGTGCGTCATCCAGATCATTTTTGATCTTGCCGCCCGCAAAGCGGACAAGCGCACGCGCTGAACAGGGCGCCTCCGGCTTCGGCAAACACGCCGTTTGCGGCGGTTTGAGATATATTGGAAAAACAGTTGAGGGAAGGAAGTTTGTTATGAAAAAATTTTTGGCATTGGTATTGGCGCTGGTACTGGCGCTGAGCCTGGCGGCCTGCTCCGGCGGCGCCGGCTATCAGATCGGCATCCCGGCGGACGCCACCAATGGCGGCCGCGCCCTGCTCCTGCTGCAGGACCTGGGCATCCTTACGCTGAAGGAGGGCGTGGGCCTGGAGGCAACCGAACAGGACATCGTTGAAAATCCGCACAATGTCACCATCAAGGCGATGGAGGCGGCAAACCTGCCCGCCAGCCTGCCGGACTTGGATTTCGCCGTCATCAACGGCAACTACGCCTCCGGCGCGGGCATTGGGGATAAGGTGCTCACGACAGAGGACGCGGAATCCGTGGCGGCGCAGACCTACGGCAATGTCGTTGCGGTGAAGGAAGGCCGGGAAAACGACCCCGCCGTGCAGGCTCTGGTGGCCGTGCTGATGAGCGGGGACGTGCAGGCATGGATTGAGGAGAGCTACAACGGCGTTGTGATGCCCATGGGCGCACAGGAGCTGGATATTCCCGAGATTGCGGAGCCTGTGACGCTGAAGGTGGGCGCGTCGCCCAGCCCTCACGCGGAAATCCTGGAGCATGTGAAGCCCCTCCTGGCCGAGCACAATGTGGAGCTGGACATTGTGGAATTTGACGATTACGTCATGCCCAACACCGGTGTGGAAGACGGCTCGCTGGACGCCAACTACTTCCAGCACCAGCCGTATCTGGACGATTTCAATGCCGAGCAGAGCACGCATATCGTCAGCGTGGCCACCGTGCACTACGAGCCGATGGGCATTTATCCGGGCAAGACCGCAAGCCTGGACGTATTCGGCAAATAAGTTCTTTTCGCGCGCACCTTTTGGGTGCGCGCATTTTTTGCGCGAAAGTGCGCGGTGTTTTCCGCAAGCTTCGCAATCAAAAAACACTGCAGACAGCTGTTTGCGCGCTTGCAATTTTTGCGCGCCGGGTGCAAAATAGAGGACATGGGTTTACACGGGCTTTACAATCACCGCCCGCGGCCCGAGGGAAAGAAAGCATGGCCGAAAAAGGCCTGCGGCTGTTTTAAATGAAGCGGACATCCGGCGGTCTCTCCGGGGACGGCGGCGCTGCCCGCGGCGCACAAAAAGGGGAAACTATGGCACAAAAAACATTCGCGCGCCCGCTGATGTTTACGCGTCAGGCGCTTTGGAGGCTGATCCTGCCTTTGGTGCTGGAGCAGCTTTTGCTTGTGACGGTGGGTATGGCCGATACGGTGATGGTCTCCACGGTGGGCGAGGCGGCGGTCTCGGGCATTTCTCTTGTGGACCAGGTGAACGTCCTGCTCATTCAGATATTTGCCGCGCTGGCCACGGGCGGCGCCGTGGTGGCAAGCCAGTATCTGGGCCGGCGGGACAGGGAAAATGCCTGCCGCTCCGCCAAGCAGCTGGTATACGCCACCTTCGGCATGGCGGTTGCCATCGGCGCGCTGGTGCTGGTGCTCAACCGGCACATCCTTCGACTGGTGTTCGGCAATGTGGAGCCGGACGTAATGCAGGCCGCCGAGACATATTTCTGGCTTTCGGCGCTGTCATACCCGATGCTGGCGCTGTACAACGCGGGGGCGGCGCTGTTCCGCAGCATGGGCAACAGCCGCATTTCGCTGTTCGCATCTCTTATCATGAACGTTATCAACATCGGCGGCAACGCGCTGCTCATCTATGGTCTGAACTGGGGCGTGGCGGGCGCGGCCACAGCCACGCTGGCATCCCGCACAGTGGCGGGCCTGATGATGATGCTGCTGCTGCGCAACCGGGACAACCCCATCTTTCTGGAGCGCCTGTTCCACCCGGAATGGAACGGCGGCATCCTCAAAAGCATCCTGCGCGTGGGCGTGCCAAACGGGCTGGAAAACGGCATGTTCCAGATCGGTAAGCTACTGGTGGCGGGGCTCATCACCACCTTCGGCACGTCGGCTATCGCGGCCAATGCCATCTGCAACAATGTCGGTTCTATGTCCAACATTCCCGGCTCGGCCATCGGCCTGGCGATGATCACTGTGGTGGGCCAGTGCGTGGGCGCAAAAGACTATCAGCAGGCGCGGCATTATACGAAAACCCTTTTGGCGGCGGCCTATGTGAGCATGGGCCTGCTGAATATCGCGCTGTTCCTGCTGGCGCCGTACCTGGTGGGCTTTTACGCCATGCCGCAGACGACCACGGACCTTGCGCTTTCTGTGCTGCAGGTGAACTGCGTTGTGACGGTGCTTATCTGGCCGTCCTCGTTCACACTACCCAACGCGCTGCGCGCGGCGGGCGACGCCAGGTTCACGATGGTGACGAGCATGGTGTCCATGTGGGTGTTCCGCATCGGCATGTCCTATGTGCTGGGCGCGTGGCTGGGCATGGGCTTGTTCGGCGTCTGGACGGCCATGCAGATCGACTGGGCCGTGCGTTCACTGGTGTTCGGCGTGCGTTTTCTGGGCCATAAATGGGAAAAGGCGCGGGTCCTCGAAGGATGAGTGCCCCGCGGCCGGCATTGTGAAAATAAGCTCCCGCCTTACCGTTTTCAAGATGGTAAGGCGGGAGCTTTCTGCTTTTGAGCGGCAGACCGGTGTGCGGGGCCGTTTATACGCCCAGCAGCGCGCGGGCGTTCTGTTCTGTTATACGCAGCACTTCCTCCAAAGGCACCTGCTTGATGTCCGCCACTTTCTGGGCGGTGAAGCGGATCATGCCCGAATGGCATTCTTTTCCCCGGAACGGTTCCGGCGCCATGTAGGGGCAGTCCGTTTCCAGCACGATATTTTCCAGGCTGAGCGCAGCCACCGCCTCCACGGCGCGGCGCGCATTTTTAAATGTAAGCGCTCCTCCGAAGCCCAGCAGCATGCCCTGCCGGGCGATCCACAGCGCGTCGTCGGCGCTGCCGGAAAATGCGTGCAGAATGCCCCTGGGCCGGTACCTTTTCAAAAGCGCGTAGGTTTCGGCATGGGCTTCGCGGTCATGCACAAGAATGGGCAGGCTGTGCTCCTTTGCTGCGGCGAGCTCTGCTTCAAACAGCGCCAGCTGGGCGTCCTCCGGCACGGGCCAATGGTGATCCAGCCCGCATTCTCCAACCGCCACGACCCGGGGATCGCCGTACAACGGTTCAATGGCCGCCAGCTCGGCGCGCCAGTCGCCATGGAATTCATATACCGTGGAGGCGTCGTCCTCGATGAGGCTCTCCGGATGGACGCCGGCAGCGGCCCAGACCCAGGGCCGCGTTTCAGCCAGCGCCAGAGCGGCGCGGCTGGTGGCAAGGTCTACTCCGCATTCCACCACGCCGCATACGCCCTGTGCGGGCAGACTGTCCAGCACTTCGTCCCGGTGCCCGTCGAACCGGTGGCTCGTGTAATGTGCATGGGTATCGAATATCATGGTATCCCTCCGTTCAAAAACGCCCCGGAAGCCTCCGGGGCGCATGTGTATTCTGAAACCCGTTTAAAGTTTCTTTGCGGACTTTCTTTTCAAAGAAAGTTAATGGATGCGCATGCCCGTGGGTACGTCGTCGGGGAAGAACACCACGGACGCACCGCCGTCGGCAGTGTCTGCGGCCATCACCATTCCCTCGGAAACGTATTTGCCGCCCATCATGGGGCGCGGCGCAAGGTTGGCCACGATGCCCACTTTTTTTCCGGCCAGATCCTCCGGCTTGTACCATTTGGCGATGCCGGAAAGGATGGTGCGTTCACGTTCGCCGTCGAACACCGTCAGCTTGAGTAGCTTTTTGCTTTCTTTCATGTTTTCGCAGGCCGTCACCTGGCCCACCAGCATTTCCACACGGCAGAATGTTTCAAAATCCACCTCCGGCTCGTGCCGGATGGGCTCGGCCGCAGGCTCCGGTTTTGCGGGAGCCGGAGCGGGCGCGGCGGCAGCCTTCGCGGCCTCCTGGGCGGCGGCCAGCTCCGCCAGTTCCTTCGCGGCGTCGATGCGGGGGAACAGCGCCTCGCCCTTGTGCACGGTAAACGGCTCGGGCAGGCCGCCGAACCGGCCCAGCGTCTCAAAGCGCATGCTCTCGGCCGTCAGCCCAAGCTGCTGCGCCATTTTGGGCGTGGTGTTGGGCAAAAACGGCGTAAGCAGCACGGCTGCCACACGCAGTACTTCGCACAGATTGTACAGCACTGCGGCAAGGCGGGGCAGGTTGGCCTCGTCCTTCGCCAGCACCCAGGGCGCCGTTTCGTCAATGTATTTGTTGGCACGCTGGATGACCCTGAAAATCTCCGCCAGCGCGTTCGGCACCTGCAGAACGTCCATGCATGCCGTTACCTTCGCGGGCAGGGCCTCCACCATGGCGGCCAGCTCGTCATCCAGCGGCTCGGCTTTGCGCTGGGCGGGCAGAGTGCCGCCGAAATATTTTTCGATCATCGCCACACTGCGGGAGAGCAGGTTGCCCAGGTCATTGGCGAGATCGGCGTTGATACGGTTGATAAGCGCCTCATTGGAGAAGATACCGTCGTTGCCGAACGGGATCTCACGCAGGAGGAAATAGCGCAGCGCGTCCACGCCGTAGCGGTCGCACAGGACCACGGGGTCCACCACATTGCCCTTGGATTTGCTCATCTTGCCGCCGTCCAGCAGCACCCAGCCGTGGCCGAACACGCGCTTGGGCAGGGGAAGATCCAGCGCCATCAGCATGGCGGGCCACAGGATGGTGTGGAACCGCAGGATCTCCTTACCCACGATGTGCAGGTCCGCGGGCCAGAATTTGTCGTAATCGTGATATGTTTCATTGCCGTAGCCCAGAGCCGTGATGTAGTTGGAAAGCGCGTCCACCCAGACGTACATGGTGTGCTTGGGGTCGAACGGGACGGGAATGCCCCACTTCACGCTGGTGCGGGAAACGCAGGTGTCCTGCAGACCCTGGTTGATGAAAGCGATCATCTCGTTTTTGCGCGTTTCAGGCTGAATGAAATCCGGATGCTCTTCATACAGCTTCAGCAGGCGGTCCGCATATTTCCCGGTTTTGAAGAAATAGGCTTCTTCCTCGGCCTCGTACACGGGGCCGCCGCAGTCCGGGCATTTGCCGTCCACAAGCTGGCTGTCTGTCCAGAAGCTTTCGCAAGGCTTACAGTAATGCCCTTTGTAAACGCCTTTGTAGATATCGCCCTGCTCGTAAAGCCGGGTGAAAATTTTTTGGCAGCTCTCCACATGGTAATCGTCGGTGGTGCGGATGAATCGGTCGTTGGAAATGTCCATCAGTTTCCACAGCTCTTTGATGCCGGCGACGATCTCATCCACATATTCCTTCGGCGTCACACCTTTGGCCGCGGCCTTGTCCTCAATTTTCTGCCCGTGCTCATCGGTGCCCGTCAGATACATCACATCATAGCCCTGCATGCGCTTATACCGCGCGATGGCGTCGCAGATGACGGTGGTGTAGCTGTGGCCGATGTGCAGCTTGTCGCTGGGGTAGTAGATCGGTGTGGTGATGTAGAAGGTCTTTTTATTTTCCATAGGTACCAGTCCCTTTCGGGGCGCGCGAATGAAACGCGCCCTTTTTATTTTGGGCCGCGCGGGCGGCCGGAAAAACGGAAGATGCCGCGGCGCTTAAACGCCCGGCGTTTCGGCGGCGCAGGCGTCCGCCGTATTTCGCCTTTTGCGGGAGACACGGGCCGCCTGTGCCCGAGGCCGCATACCGGCCGCGCGTCGGTCTGCCTGCCCGGCGCATCCGGATGGTTCCGCCGCCCGGCATGACACAAAGCGGCAGCCGCTGCAAAGCCCGCCGGGCAGATGCCCGGCCGCGTGCGGCAAAATATGCGCCCAGCCTGCGAGCAGCATCCGGACCGCGCCGCCCACGACAGCCAGCGTGCAGGGCGGTGGAGCCCGGCGGCCTGCGGCATGCCGGAAAACAGCGGCAAAATGAACGCTGGCCCCGCCGCCGCGCGCACCAGAAGCCGGGCGCTTCGGGCCAGAAACTTTTTGCTTTCGCTTCCGCGTTATTTCTCATCCACAAAGAAGCGCTTGTACCAAACCAGAAACGTAAATACCGTCCAGATCTTGCGCTGGTTGTTGACGCGCTCGTGGAAATGGTCGTCCAGCAGCTTCATCAGCGCGTCCGGCTTGAAGAATACGGCTGCGTAATCGCTGGTGAAATATTCCTTCACGATGTTGTAGTATTTTTCCTCCCGCAGCCAGTAGCGGATGGGCACCGGGAAGCCCTTTTTCGGGCGGTTTGCCCACTCGTCCGGCAGCGTTTTATTGGCCGCGTGGCGCATCACGATCTTCGTGTCCGTGCCCTGGATGCGGTAATCCACGGGTACCGTTTCGGCGAATTCCAGCACCTTTTTGTCCAGGAACGGCACGCGCAGCTCCAGGCTGTGGGCCATGCACATTTTGTCCGCTTTCAGCAGAATGTCCCCGGGCAGCCACATGTTCATGTCCAGATACTGCTTCTTCGTCACTTCATCCTGTCCTTTGACACGGGCGTAGAACGGCGCGGCCAGCTCATGAGCCAGCGGCCCGTTGTCGTAAGCGGGCTGCAGCACGGCGCTGGCCTCGTCCTCCGGGAATACAAGCGCCTGGCCGAAGAAGTAGTCCTCGGGGCGCTCGGAGCATTTGAGCAGGAAGTTTTTGCCCTTGAAATAAGGCAGCTTTTTGGCGGCAGCCGCCGCCGCGCGGCGCACGCCAAGCGGCAGACGCTTAAATTTTTCCATGGCAGGCGTGTCGGCATACCACTCGTACCCGGCGAAGATCTCATCCGCGCCTTCGCCCGAGAGAACCACCGTCACTTCCTCCCGGGCCAGCTGCGCCAGGAAGTACAGCGGCACGCTGGACGGGTTCGACTGCGGCTCGTCCATGTGGTACTGGATGTCCGGGAAAGCGTCGAAGCATTCGTCCGCCGTGATGAGCTTGCGGCGGTTGCGGATGCCAAGGTTGTCCGAAAGCTCGGCCGCGTAGTTCGTCTCGTTGAATTTGTTGTAATCAAAGCCCACGCTGAACGTGGTGTCCGGCATCAGCACAGCGGCAATGTAGCTGGAATCCACGCCGCCGGAGAGGAAAGAGCCGACCTTTACGTCCGCAATGCGGTGGGCGGCCACGGATTCGTGCACCACTTCGTCCAGCTTGTCCGCGCAGGCTTCAAAGTTCTGCGGCTGCGGGTCGAATTCGCAGTCCCAGAAGCGGCGCACGTCCATCTTGCCGTTCTCATACACAAAATAGTGGGCCGCGGGCAGCTTGTACACGCCCTTGAAGAAGGTTTCCTCTGTGGCGGAATACTGCAGCGTCAGATAGGGGCGCAGCGCATTCTCGTTGACGGCCTTGACGAATTTGGGATGCTCGAGAAAGGCCTTGATTTCGCTGCCGAACACCAGCCCCGAGCCGTCCGGGACGGGGTAATAGTAAAACGGCTTGATGCCGAAAATGTCCCGCGCGCCGAACATACGCTTGTTTTTGGCGTCCCACAGCACGAACGCAAACATGCCGCGCAGGCGATAGATCAGCTCCGTGCCGTATTCCTCGTAGCCGTGGATAAGCACCTCGGTGTCGGCGCCACAGTGGAACGTGTGGCCTTTGGCCTCAAGCTCCCGCCTCAACTCCATAAAATTGTAGATCTCGCCGTTGAATACAACGACCACGCTTTTGTCCTCGTTGGCCATGGGCTGTGCGCCTGCGTCGGACAGGTCCAGGATGGACAGGCGCCGGAACCCCAGCGCGATGCCATCGTCTGTGTACATGCCGCCCATGTCCGGGCCGCGGTGGACGATACGGTCCATCATTTTCTGCAAGATTACCTCTTTGTTATCAAGATTGCCGGAAAAGCCGATAAATCCACACATTCAGGTGTTACCTCCTGTTTGCCGCGGAGCAGGGCCGCGGTGCAAATAATGGCGGCGTTGGCCGCGCTTCAGTCGAAGCCGATGGGCGTTTTGCCGAACGCGAGGATCGCGTTTCTGGCAAGCACCTCCATGGAGTCCAGATAAAAAGCGCCCAGCCCCTCGTCGCGTTTGATGAGCGAAAGCTCGGTGCAGCCCAGGATGGCGCGGTCGCACCCTTGCGCGCGCAGTGAGGCCGCGGCCCGCTCAAACGCGTCCATATTTGCGGGCCGGCCCTGCTTGATGTCTCCGTAAATAATATCCATCACGGCAGCCTGCGCGGCATCGTCCGGCACGGCGCAGGGCAGGCCGTGCTTTTCGCACATGCGCTGGTAGGTGCGGGTGCGCACCGTGCCTGTGGTGGCCAGGATGCCCACACGGGCGCTGCCGCCCGCCTTCGCGGCCAGCACGGTCTCCTCCACCATGTTCAGGATGGGGATGGGGATGGTTTCGTTGAGCCTGTCGTAAAAATAGTGGGCGGTGTTGCAGGGGATGGCGATGACATCCGCGCCGAACGTGACAAGCCGCGCCGCGTCCGCGGCCATGATGTCGAAGGGGTTCTCCGCGCTTTGGCCCAGAATATAGCTGGTGCGGTCCGGCGTGGTGGCGCGGCTGTTGATGATGACGTCGATGTGGTCTTGGTCGCGCGCGGCCTGGGTATGGCGCGTGAGCATCTCGTAAAAATAAACAGTGGCCATAGGGCCAAGCCCGCCGAGGATGCCCAACACCTTGGGCAATGCCTGTTCCATACAGGAGCCTCCTTTCCCATGCGGTGCGCCCGGAGCGCAGCTCTATTTGTAATAGGTCTTGAATTTCTTGAAATAGCGCTGCATGTGCACCAGATAATAGGCGAAGCGTCTGGGATTCCAGCGCAGGTCGTACCCGCAGCCAAAGCTGGTGGTCTCCCGGCCCTCGCGCACAAGGCGGCGGGCCTTTTCCACAAAGGCGGGGTCTTTGACGTATTTGTACACCACGGCACGGGGCACGCTGTGCCAGAAGGTCTCTTTTTCATTCATCACACAGGGGCCGAGGTCGCTGCCAAGCACGCGGTCTTCCACCACATAGCGGGCGATGTTGAGCCCCGCACCCGTCACGTAATAATTGCTGCGGCCCTGTCGGAGATTGATCTCAAACACGCGGTAGCTGCCGTCCCGGCTGTCGTATTTAATGTCAAAATTGGCAAAACCCGTGTAACCGACGTCCTCCAGGAACGCTTTCAGTTTTGTCATCAGCGGCTCATTGTATTCGGTGATGATGGCCGCGTGATTGCCCAGCGCCTTGGGCGTGTGCTCCTCCAGGCCCACATGGCCCAGGCACATCATCTTCACGCTGTTGTTTTTATCGCAGTAGGCTGTCAGCACATGCATGAAGCTGTCGTCGCCGGGAATTCTGTCCTGCAAAATGACAATGTCCGGGTAGCCCGCGCCGTAGATTTGCGCGAGAATGGCCGAGGCCTCCTCCGGCGTGGCGGCGGTATACACTTTCTTCATGCCGTCGAAGGGGTGCTTCCAGTACAAAATGCTGCTGGAGGGCTTTACGATTACAGGGTACGCGAAGCCCAGCGCTTCGGGCGACAGGGCGGCGGCGTCCATGGGGCCTTCGGCGCAGAAGGTTTTGGGGTAGGGGATGCCGTACTCGTCGCACAGAGCGTAAAAATCCGCCTTGGAAACCAGCTTGTCCCGCAGCTCCGGCGTGATGTAAGGCGCGATGCAGTTCGCGGGCAGCTTGTCCCGGACGTCCATGAGCAGGCTGGCGTAATCGTCGGTACAACCCATGACGATGAGCGTTTTGTCCGCGTGTGCGGCGGCGAAATCCGTTACCGTGCGCAGCAGTGTGTCCGCGCTGTCGATGTCCGGCACGGCGGTGAAGCGGACCAGGCGGGAATACATGGTATCGCCCATGGCCCAGCGGCCAAAGGCGTAAGAACGCACGCCGTAGGCCTCATGGAAAGCGCGCGCCAGCGTGTAGCAGTTCATATCCGCGCCGATGAGCACGGGCAGGATGGTTTCGGAAACAGGCATCAAAAGGCTCCTTTGAACCCGGTGACCCGGGCAGATATATACTACTTTATTATATGCACAAACGGGGGCTTGTCAAGGCGAAGGAGCAGGGCGCGGACGCCTGTGGCGTCCGTGCCGGCAGGCGTTTATAAAGCAGTATCGCCCGTTTGCGCCGCCTCATTTGCTTTTTCGGCTGAAATGAGGTAAAATATCAATACTTATTGCTTTGTCTCTGTCCGAGGGCCGGGCGGAAGACAGGCCGACGAGGTGCCGTATGATCAAACTTTCTCCTTCGATCCTGGCCGCGGACTTTGCGGAGCTGGGCCGCAGCTGTGAGGCCGTGATGGCCGCGGGTGCGGATATGCTGCATGTAGACGTGATGGACGGCGCGTTCGTGCCGAACATCAGCCTGGGCGTGCCGGTTCTGGCTGCTTTGGCAAAGCGCGTGCCGGCCTTTTACGATGTGCATCTGATGATCCGGCGCCCGCTGCAATATATAAAGCCGTTCTGCGCCGCCGGGGCGAACCTGCTGACGTTCCACATAGAGGCCGAAAGCCCTGTGGAACAGACCATCCAGGCCATCCACGACGAGGGCTGCAGGGCCGCGCTGTGCATCAAACCCGCCACGCCGCCCGAGGCCGTTTTCCCTTATCTGGACGCGCTGGAGATGGTGCTGGTGATGAGCGTGGAGCCGGGCTTCGGCGGGCAGAAGTTCATGCCCGCGGCGGTGGAAAAGATCGCGGCCATCCGCGCCGAGGCGCAGCGCCGTGGACTTTCGACGGACATCGAGGTGGACGGCGGCATTGACGCAGCCACCGCGCCGCTGTGTGCGGCTGCCGGGGCCAACGTGCTTGTGGCGGGCAGTGCCGTGTTCGGCGCAAAGGATCCCGCCGCCGCAATGTCGGCCATCCGCGCCGCGTGCGTATAGGCGGAAGCCTGGCTTTGTGCGGGCCGGCCCGGAAAGCCGGACGTCCGGAAGGAGCCTGCGTGCGGCCGCCGGCGGCCCCGTTTAACCCAAAACGAAAAGAGGCGACTTTTATGAGCCCTGAGACTGCGCTGCCCCTGCAGCCCCCCAGCGCCTATGAGGCGAACCGGGACATCGTGTTTATGACGCTGCCGCTGCTGGCACTGTCGACCTATTTTTACGGCGCGCGCCCTGCGGTGCTGTGCCTGACGGCGGCTTTCACGGCCATGCTGTGCGACCATCTGGTGGCCTGGCTGCGCCACCGTCCCTGCGACAAAACGGAAAACAGCAGCATCCCCTCTGCGCTGGTGCTGGTCCTGCTGCTGCCCGCCACCGTGCATTACTATGTGGTCGTCGTCAGTGTGGCGGTGGCCATCCTGCTGGGCAAGCACGCTTTCGGCGGGTACGGCCATTACCCGTTCAACCCCGCGGCTTTCGGCTATGCCGTCGCCGCCGTCAGCTGGCCGGGCGAGGTGTTTTTGTATCCCGTGCCGTTCACCACGATGAGCGTGCTGGACACCGGCAGCGCCATCGTGATGGAGAGCGTTTCCCACACGCTGCGCGCCGGAGGCGTGCCCAATGTGGATACGTTCGACCTCATCCTCGGCAATTATGCGGGGCCCATCGGCGCCACTTCGGTGCTCATCCTCGTGGCGTGCGCCATGTACCTGTGGATGCGCCGGGACATCACGCTGGGCATCCCTTTCGGTTTTCTGCTCTCCTGCGCGCTGGTGGCGTTTTTTTACCCGCGTGTGAACACGCTGGGGCTGGAGCTGCCCTGGCAGTATCTGGACATCCGCCTGCTCTCGCTCAAATACGAGATGCTCTCCGGCGCGCTTATTTTTGCGGCTGTGTTTCTGGTGAACGAGCCGGTGACGCGCCCGAAAAATACCCGCGCGCATTTTGTGTACGGCATGATCCTGGGCTTTATGACAATGATGTTCCGTTATTTCGGCTCGTATGACACGGGCGTGTGCTTTGCGGTGCTGGCGGTGAATGCACTGGCCGGCTACCTGGACCGCCTGTTCTCCCAGAAGATCTTCCGCAGGGAGGTGCGCTCATGAGCGAATTTATCGGCGAGACCCCGCGTCCCCACCGCGCGGATGTGGAAAAGCGCGCCCGGCGCGACCGTGTGTTTCTCAACAACCCGGTCATTATGCAGGGGCTTGGGCTCGCGCCGCTCATCGTGGCGGCTACCACGCTGAAAAACGGTGTGATGCTTTCGGTGGCGGTACTGCTGCTGCTCACACCTACGCGCGTTCTGGCGGCGCTGCTCAGCCGCTTTGCGTATTTCCGGTTCCGCGGGCTCACCTATGCGCTCACAGCTGCGGCCGTGTTCGTAGGCGTGCGGTATGTGATGGGCCTGCTGTACCCGGTGTCGGACCTGGCGCTGCTGGGCCTGTACCTGCCTTTGCTGGTGGCGGACCCCATCGTACTCAAACGGTATGAAAGGCCGCAGCGCGAGCGTGTGCGCACGGCGCTGCGCAAGGGCATCATCACCTCGCTGGGCTATATCCTGATGCTGCTGCTGATTTCCGGCCTGCGGGAATTTTTGGGCGCGGGCGCGCTGATGGGGACGCAGGTAATGAAAAACGCGCTCTTCCCCATGGCGCAGCTGCCCAGCGGCGGTTTTATCTTGCTGGCCCTGGTCATGTGCGTGTGGCGCGCCGCAGCTGCCAGCGTAAAACAACAAATGAGTCTGGGGGCGGAGCATCTATGATCGAAGTGCTGAAGGCCCTGAGCGTATTTTTTGCCTACGCGGTGATGGCGGTGTTTGCCCAGAACGCGGTGTTTACCCGCGCGTTGGGCGTATCCCGCCTTGTCAAGCTGGTGGACGACACCACTGTGGACTCCCTGACGTTCGGCGCGCTGCTGTGTGCTGTCCAGCTCATCAGCGCACCGCTTGGATACTTTGTCAACCTCTGGCTGGCTCAGTATCCATACCGCATGTATATCCGCCCGCTGGTGATGGTGCTGTGCAGCACGGTCGCGTTTTTTATCGTACTGCTGGTCGTGGTGGTGTTTTTTCGCCTGCACGGCGCGCGGGAGATTGTGGCGGTGCTGCCCATGGCCACATTCAATACCTGTATTCTGGGCACGCTGTTCATCAGCACCATCCAGAGCTTCAGCCTGGTGCAGACCATGGGCTTTGCACTGGGCAGCGGCGTGGGATATGTGCTGGCGGTGCAGGTGGTGACGGAGGGGCAGCGCAAGCTGCAGAGCGACGCGGTGCCGGCCACGTTCCGCGGGCTGCCCATCACGCTGCTGTATATCGGCATCCTGGCTCTGGCCATTTACGGCTTTACCGGCCATATGCTGGCATTTTGACCGCAGCTCCGGCTGCCTGCCGGGGAATGCTGCCGGGGGCCTGTGCGGCTTCTCCGGGCGCGTCCCTGCGGCGGAGGCCGGGGCTTTTTCCATGAGCGGCCCGCGCGCCGGCACAGCGGGCACGGCGGCGCGGCAGCGCCGCGGGAACGAACAGAAAAAGGGGGTCTGCGTTTATGATCCTGCGCAGCCTTTCCGCGCCCGACGCGGAAAAATTTTATACTCTGATGTGTACGGCGGCGGGCCGCGAGCTGCCCAGAGAGGCGTTCGCGCAGGCGCTGGCCCAAGCGCTGGAGCAGACTGGGCGGCGCATCGTGCTGGCCTTTGAGGGACCGGAGGCGGTGGGCTTTGCCGACACCGAAGTGCGTTTCCCTTTTTCGGAATGCGCGCCTGTGGGCGTCATCCATGAGTTTTATGTGCGGGAAGATGCGCGCGGCCGCAATGTGGGCAGCGCCATGCTGGTCTCGCTTACCACGCAGTTCAAGGCCGCAGGCTGTGTTTCCGTGCAGGCGTCCTGCGCCCGCGTCAACCTGAAAAGCCAGGAATTTTTGGAAAAGCGGGGCTTTGTAAAAACACGCCACGCCTTTTCCCGTCCGCTTCAGGGATAGGCGCCGCTGCTTTTTGCGTACACAGAAATGTGTATCAAGCCCGAAAGAAAAGGAGGCGTGCCGAATGCTGGAGGTGCGCGCTGCCCGCCACGGGGACGCTCCCGCGCTGGATGCGCTGGGCGCCGCGCCGGAGGCGGGTGTTTTTGTATTGGAAAAGAATGGGGCCGTCATCGGTGCGCTGACACTTCGGGCAGGGGAAATTTTCGGCTGCGCGGTCGCGCCGGAATGGCGCGGACGGGGCTATGGAACCTTCCTGCTGCGCCGGGCGCTGCGCGCCGCCGGGCCGGGGCCGGTTTATACTCAAACGCCGCCGGGCAATGCCGCGATGGAGGCGCTGCTGCGCCGGTGCGGGTTTCGCCCACAGGAGCAGGCATTGCCCGCCGCAGGGGAAGAGCCCGCCCGCGCGCGGGAAGCCGGCGCTGCTGCCGGCCCTTTGAGCCTCCCCCAAAAATGGGTGCGGGGCGCGCCGGACGGCGACGGCGAAAACGCGCTGGCCGTGGCCCACGCCTTTCTGCGGACGCATGTGCGGCCCGGCGCTTTCGCGCTGGACGCGACGGCGGGCAACGGCCATGACACACTGTTCCTGTGCCGTCTGGTGGGCGCTGCCGGACGTGTGCTGGCCTTTGACGTCCAGCCGCAGGCAGTGGAGAACACCAACGCCCGCCTGCGGGAGAACGGCTGCGGACAGGTAGGCCGCGCGGTGCTGGACAGCCACGCGAACCTGGCTGCCTATGCGGCTCCGGGCAGTGTGGACGCGGCGGTATTCAACCTGGGCTATCTGCCCGGCGGCGACCACGGAGTGTTCACCACGCCGGGCGTGAGCGTGCCGGCCATGCGCACGGCGCTGGAACTGCTGCGGCCGGGAGGTGTGATGACGGTATGCGTCTATTACGGCGGGCCGCAGGGCATGGCGGAAAAGGATGCGGTGCTGGCGTTTCTCACGGGTCTGCCGCCGGAAGGATACCGCGTGTCTGTGCGCGATTTTTCCGGCCGGCCGGGCTGTCCGCCCATCCCCGTTTGCATCGAAAAGCGGGCCTGGTGAACGGGCGGCGCGTTCCGTGTGACGCCGCGGCCTTTTTGTGCCGCGCGCCCATGGTTTCACCTTTTTTTCACACCCGTATGATAGTTCTTTCACACCCATGGCCTATACTGAAAGCAACATCAGGAAAGAAGGAGGATGTTGACTTATGAACAACAATTGGGAATTCGACTATTCCGAACTTTACAATAATAACAACCCCGGCAGAAATGCGCAGAACACGGCTGCACCGGAGACGGAATCGCCCTTGCAGGGCGCGCCCGGCCCCGCCGGAATGCCCGGAATGGGTGTGGGCGGCGCGCCGGTGCCGCCCCATGCGGCACAGAAAAAACGCGGCTGGGGCAAGCGCGTCGCCGCGGGAGCGGCCGCCGTGGTGTTCTGCGGCGCCGTGGGCTTCGGCGGCGGATATCTGGGCTACACCTTCGCCAAGGGCGGCTCCACAGGCCCCGTCATTTATCAGGCGCCCGCGGTCTCGTCCGGCACAGGCAGCGCCGCGGGCGGCACGGCCAACACAGCCGACGCGCTTTCCGTCACAGAAATCGCCAGCAAGGTAGGGCCCAGCGTGGTGGAGGTGACCACCGAGGCCGTTACCACCAACGCGTTCTTTGGTCAGTACGTCCAGAGCGGTGCGGGCAGCGGCGTCATCATCACCGAGGACGGCTACATCATCACGAACAACCATGTGGTGAGCGGCGCCAGCCAGGTGACGGTGCGCACGAGCGACGGCACCGAGTATCCCGCTACGGTCGTGGGCGCGGATTCCAAAACGGATATTGCCGTGCTGAAGATTGAAGCCACGGGCCTTACACCGGCGGTCGTAGGCGATTCCGACAGTCTGCAGGTAGGCGAATTCACTCTGGCAGTGGGCAACCCGTTGGGCGAGTTGGGCGGAACCGTGACGGACGGCATCATCTCCGCGCTGGACCGTGAGGTGACCGTGGAGAATCAGACCATGAACCTGCTGCAGACGAACGCGGCTGTCAGCCCCGGCAATTCCGGCGGCGGCCTGTTCAACGAGCGCGGCGAGCTGATCGGCATCGTCAACGCCAAGTCCAGCGGCCAGAATGCCGAAGGGCTGGGCTTCGCGATCCCTGTCAACACGGCCATTCAGGTGGCCGAGGAGCTTATCAACAATGGATATGTTACCGGCCGCCCGGCCATGGGCGTCACGGTGCTGAGCATCAACGACGCGCAGACAGCGTTCCAGTACGGTGTAAACCAGGCGGGCGTGTATGTGCAGAGCGTCAATGAGGGCGGAGCGGCCGACAAGGCCGGCCTGCAGCCCGGCGACCGCTTTGTGAGCATCGACGGCACGGCTGTCAATTCCACCAGCGATATCACGGGCATCATCGGCGAACACGCGGTGGGCGATACCATCGAGGTGCAGGTGGTGCGCGGTACGCAGATCGTTACAGCGAACGTCACGCTGGAGGAATCCACGCCGCAGGCAAGCAGCACCCAGCGTACGGAGGGCTGATGCCCGGCGCAGACCGAACCGAAAACGCGCCCCGGCACGGGCGCGCGGAGGAGCAGCATGCTTCCCCGCGCAGCCCCGCCGGGGCGTTTTGCCGTATTTTAAGTCAAAGCGGTAAAAATTTCATAGAATGTTTGACCTTTTGACGAAAATGCGGTACTATCAGAATGGATAGAAATTTGCCGGAGGTGGCCCGATGCTCCAGAAGATCGCCATAAAAATGCTGGGAGACTTTTCCGTCGTTGCCGACGGGCGCTGCGTGGTGGACGCCACAGCCAAGCTGACGAAGCCGTGGCAGCTGTTCTGTTACCTTGCGCTCAACCGGGAGCATGTCACTCCGTCCTCGGTGCTGCTGCAGGAGCTGTGGGGCGGCGAGGAGCTGGCGGACCCGGCCAACGTGCTGAAAAATACCGTTTATGCGCTGCGGCGGGAGCTGGCCGGGCCGGTCAAGCCCGCTGAAAGCCCCATCCTGTTCCGTGCGGGCGGTTATTGCCTGAACGGGCATATCAAGTGGAGCGTCGATACCGAGCGCTTTGAACAGCTGTGCGAAAAGGCCGAGCGCTGCACCGGCGGCAGCGAAGCAAAAATGGCAGCCTGGCGCAAAGCGGAGGGAGCGTTCCGGGGAGAACTGCTGCCCCAGCTGGCCGGTGAGGTGTGGGTGATGCGCGCGGCACGGGGCTTTACGCGCCGGTATCTTGTCAGCGCCCGCGCCCTGTGCGCCTGCCTTGCCGGGGAGAACGCCTACGGCGAGCTGCTGGACGTTGCCTCCCGCGCATCTGTGACGGACCCGCTGGACGAGGATATCGCGCTGTGGACGTTCCGTGCGCTGGACGCGCTGCACATGCAGCGGGCCATTGTGATCGCCTACAACAAGACGGCGCGCTATTTTGAAGAGGAGATGGGACGCCCGCTGTGCGCGGAGATCGGCTCCATTTACGCCGCGGCAGCCGAGGCTGTGAATAAGACCGAGCAGGATTTTGCGGCCATTCGGGACGAGCTGTCCGACGCGCTGCGCAGCCAGCGCAGCGACCGCGGTGCGTTTTACTGCAACTATGAGGTGTTCAAGCGCATGTACGCCATCGTGGCCCGTACCGCGCAGCGCGCGCGGCAGGTGGTGGCGCTGATGCTCATCACCGTTCAGGGGCCGGACGGCGGCCGTGCACCCGAGGGGGAAGCGCTGGCCGAGGCGATGGACGATTTGAAACTGGCGATCGCCGGCACGCTGCGCAAAAGCGACACCTTTACAAAATACAGCCGCAGCCAGTATGCGCTGCTGCTGCCCATGGAAAGCGCGGACGACATGGCTGTCGTGGAGCGCCGCCTTTCCGCCGCGTACGAAAGCGCGCGCACCCAGGCCGCCGCATTTCTGGAATTCCGCGGAACGGTCTTGGAGGAACTGTACGGCTGAACGTCGGTTCAAGAACAGGTCCCGCGTGACGCGTCCGCCTGTGGTTTGACCCAAATGTCACTGTATGTACCTCTGGTGCAGGAAGGTATCGGCTTTGCCCCCGACGGCTTGGCGCCAGGTGTATTTAAAACCCCGGCGATCCTCTTTGGATTGCCGGGGTTTTTTCGCGCACCGGGCATCCAAAATTGCCGGGGCATGTCCCTGGCGGCGAAGATTTGCCGCCGTCGCTTCGCGGCCGGACGGCTTATCCAAAGCCCATGGCGGATACCTTGAGAGATGTTTTCCTGCACGAAGGCACCTTTTCATACGCGGCATTTTTTAGTATAATAAAAGGGTTGCCAAAAGGAAAGGAACAGAGCTATGAACATCGAACTCATCAAGGCCATCCTCCACGTGCTGGACCCGGCCGTGGACGCGCCCATTTTATCCGAGGCCATCCTGCCGCCCTCCGAGGACGCGCTGCAATATCTGGCCGGCCACGCAGCCAAGTGCTTTGCCAGCGACGAGGCCAAGGCCTGCACGCTGGCGGACGATTCGCCCTTCCTGCCGCTCTTATGGAACATCGAGGATGATTTTGAAAAAAAGACGGCTGTCATTGCCGGAGACTGGTTCCGTGTGATGCAGGAAAATCCGGCCATCCCCGCGGGAGACGCGGCGTTTCTTCTGCTGGAGATCGACGGTGCGGAATATCTGGCCGCGCTGAAGCTGAATTACAAGCCCGGGTGGCTGCATTACTGCCGTATGGACGGCGGGCCCGCCGTCAATGAGGTAGTGCGCCAGGGCACGGTGCTGCCGGGCACGTCCGGTAAGGCGGACGAGGCGTTTTTTGTGGACCTGCGCACTAACGCCGTGCGCCTGCTGGAAAAAAAGTACGAGATAGACGGCCGCAAACAAACGTACCTGGGCAGCCGAATCCTAGGCTGTCGGGCAGGGTTGTCCCCGCGGGAGAAGCTTTCGGCCATCCAGGCGGTTGCGGGTGAGGTAAACCAGCAGTTCTACGGGAACACCGGCGTGGACGAGCCGGAGCTCGCCATGGCTGTGTGCGAGGAATTTTATGCGGCCCGCGCGGAGGAAAAATCCAGGGCGGGCAAGCCGGACCCCGTTCCCGTGCAGGCGATCTGCGACAAGCTGTACGGCGATATGCCCCACGCGCGGGAGGCTTTCACCAAAGCTCTGGCCGAGCATGATATCACGCTGGACGAGCCGCTGCCCCTTTCGGCCCCGGCGGTGCGCCGTATGGAAAAGCAGAGCCTGCGCAGCGCGGGCGGCGTTGAGATCAAGGTACCGGTGAATGTGTACCGGGACGAGAGCGCCCTGGAGTTCATCCGCAACCCGGACGGCTCCATGTCGCTGCTCATCAAAAACATCATCGTGTGACCTCTTTGACACGAGCGCCGCAAAAATGCGGCTTTTTTGGTCGTCCGCCTTGTTTTTTTGCGCGGAATATCATACAATAAATTGTATTTTCAACATGGATATCGGGTTTGGAGGATTTTTGTGGAAAACTTTATCGAACAGATCGATAAGCGCCGCACGTTCGCGATCATTTCGCACCCAGACGCGGGCAAGACGACGCTGACGGAAAAGCTGCTTTTGTACGGCGGCGCCATCCAGCAGGCGGGCATCGTGAAAGGCAAAAAGGGCGCGCGCGCCGCTGTGTCGGATTGGATGGAGATCGAAAAGCAGCGCGGCATCTCGGTGACCAGCTCTGTTCTGCAGTTCCGCTACAACGGTTATTGCGTCAACATCCTGGACACTCCGGGACATCAGGACTTTTCCGAGGATACCTACCGCACGCTGATGGCGGCGGACAGCGCGGTCATGGTCATCGACGCGGCCAAGGGCGTGGAGAACCAGACCAAAAAGCTGTTCAAGGTGTGTACCATGCGCGGCATCCCCATTTTCACTTTCATCAACAAGATGGACAGGGACGCGCAGAATCCCTTCGACCTTCTGGAGGAGATTGAACAGGTGCTGGGGATCGAAACATATCCCATGAACTGGCCCATCGGCTCAGGCAAGGAATTCAAGGGCGTGTATGACCGCAACAAAAAGGAGATCCTCGCTTTCCAGCATTCGGGCAAGGTGGGCCAGCAGCAAGCCGAAAAGATCGAGGCGCAGCTGGGCGACCCCGGCCTGGACGAACTGCTGACGAAGTCGCTGCACGACACTCTCAGCGAGGACATCGAGCTGTTGGACGGCGCGGCCTATGAATTCAATCTGGACAAGGTGCGCCACGGCATGCTGACGCCGGTGTTCTTTGGCTCGGCGCTCACGAACTTTGGGGTGGAGCCGTTCCTGGCGGATTTTCTGCGCCTTTCGCCCCCGCCCCTGCCGCGGGATTCCTCCGCCGGCCCCATCGACCCCAGACGGGAGGATTTTTCGGCATTCGTGTTCAAGATCCAGGCCAATATGAATAAGGCCCACCGGGACCGCATCGCCTTCATCCGCATCTGCAGCGGAAAGTTTGAACGCGGCATGGATGTGTTCCATGTGCAGGGGGGCAAAAAGGTAAAGCTGGCCCAGGGCACGCAGCTTATGGCCTCCGAGCGCGAGATCGTGGAGGAGGCTTATGCGGGCGACATCATCGGTGTGTTCGACCCGGGTATCTTTTCCATCGGTGATACGCTCACCACAGCCAAAACGCCGTTTGCTTTCGCAGGTATTCCCACCTTTGCGCCGGAGCATTTTTCCCGCGTCTCCCAAGTGGACACCATGAAGCGCAAGCAGTTTGTGAAGGGTATGGAACAAATTGCCCAGGAGGGCGCCATCCAGATCTTCAAGGAGCTGGGCGGCGGCATGGAAGAGGTCATCGTCGGCGTGGTGGGCGTACTGCAGTTCGAGGTGCTGGAGTACCGCCTTAAGAACGAATACAATGTGGATATCCGCATGCAGAATCTGCCGTACAGCTTTATCCGGTGGATCGAGAACGAGGACTGCGACCCCAAGGCGCTGAATCTTACCAGTGATACCCGCCGCGTAGAGGATTTCAAGGGCCGCAAGCTGCTGCTGTTTACCAATGCCTGGAGCATCACCTGGGCCGAGGAGCACAACAAGGAGCTTCGTCTTTCCGAGGTGGGACGCTGAGCGCCGGGCCCGCTTTGCAAATAGAATAGGCTCCCGTCCACAGCTGCAGGCGTTCCTGCGGCTGTTTTTTTATAAAAAATCATTCGCTGGGCGAGCGGTCCAAAAATGCTGATGCCGATAATGAAAAATCTCTGTAACAGGATAGGGAGTGAGGCCCGCCGACGGCACGAACTAAAAAACACAGGGAAGGCCATTCAGGTGAATGACGTAAATGGTTTATTGCATACGATTTGGAATTGCAAATATCACAATGTGTTTGCGCCAAAATAGCGCAGAAAAGTCATTTTCGGAGAGAAAGGGCGGGAGATAGAAGAAATGCTGCGGACATTGTGTAGCTGGAGGAAGACAGAGCAGGAGAGCAGCTGACGATGCTGAAGCAAGCCCGCTTGAGGGCAGACTGTTTTGTCCTTCCCGCGCAGAACGCCGCTGTGCCCTGACGTTGTTTACCAGTACAACAAAAAATGTGCGGCGTGCCGGTGGCGGTACGCTGTGCGTTTTTTGTTTCAGACAGTGAAAAAAGGACGTCCCGCCCACCGCTGTTCCGCCGTCGTACAGTACCAGCGTCTGTCCCGGCGCGGGCGGTTATCTCCCATGCGCATTCGGCTGTTCCTCCAGCGGCACTGCCGCTTTCGTATTTTCTGCAAGGTAATGCATTTCCGTGTCCTTATCAAAAGTTTTTGCCGCGTTGTTTCGGCTCTGTGAAAAATACAGAGAATTGCATTTTTTGTCTTTTTTATTATAATCCCCTTAGAAACGGACGGTTACCGTTTCCAATATAAAAAGTGGAGGAATCATGTATGTCTATGGATAACAGTATGATGGTGTTTTTCCTGAGCATGCTGGCCACATACTCGATCGTGGGGTTTGTGTGGTGGCTGCTCCATGTGGTTGCCGCATGGCGGATCTTTACCAAAGCCGGGGAAGCCGGCTGGAAATCCATCATCCCCATTTACAGCACCTACATCACCTATAAAATTTCCTGGAAGAAAAAGAATCTTTTCTGGGCCACTCTGGCGGCTACCGTTCTGGCTTTCGTGCTGTCTCCCTTCTCCATTCAGGCGGACGGCTCGATCAATTATGCCATGTTTTTCATCGCGATGCTGCTGCTGTTGTTTGCGTTCGTTGTCAACATCCTGCTTGTCGTGCGCAAGTGCCGTGCATTTGGCCATGGCGTGGGCTTTGCCATCGGCATGCTTTTCTTTGAGCCGATTTTTACGCTCATCCTCGGCTTCGGCAGCTCGGCTTATCTCGGCCCGCAGGATTGATGCCTTTTCAAATTACATACAAACGGCAAAAGGCCGCCGCGGGAACTCCCGCAGCGGCCTTTTGGTTTTATTCTTCCGTTTCGATGGGCGCATAAGCGATGGAAAGCTCACGCAGCTGCTTTTCCTCCACGGTCTCGGGGCAGCCGCTCATAGGCTCGCCCGCGTTCTGCACCTTTGGGAAGGCGATAACGTCGCGGATGGAATCCCGCTTCAGCATCAGCATCACCATGCGGTCGAAGCCGAAGGCCATACCGCCATGGGGCGGCGCGCCGTACTGGTAGGCGTCCATCAAAAATCCGAAGCTCTCCCGCGCGCGCTCCTCGCTGAAGCCCAGCGCCTTGAGCATGCGGTCCTGAACGGCCGGATCATTGATGCGGATGGAACCGCCGCCCAGCTCACAGCCGTTGAGCACCATGTCGTAGGCCAGCGCGCGCACGCTGCCCGGGTCGCTCTCTACTTTGTCCAGGTCCTCGGCCCGGGGCATTGTGAACGGATGGTGCATGGCCATCCAGCGGCCCTCTTCTTCAGAATATTCAAAGAACGGGAAATCCGTCACCCACAGGAAGTTGAATTTGTCCGGGTCGATGAGGCCGCACTTATTTGCCACGGCAAGGCGCAGCGCGCCCAGCGCTGCAAACACGGT
This sequence comes from Ruthenibacterium sp., assembly GCF_017421385.1. Classification (NCBI taxonomy): domain Bacteria; kingdom Bacillati; phylum Bacillota; class Clostridia; order Eubacteriales; family Oscillospiraceae; genus Ruthenibacterium; species Ruthenibacterium sp. Next base: position 105,993 of record NZ_JAFOIN010000081.1, read on the forward strand.
GCTGTTTTTCGCATCGGCCACCACCAGCAGCACGTCGCCGGTCTCTGCGCCCGCCGCCTTGTGCAGCGCGGCCTTTTCCTCCTCGGAGAGGAACTTTTCAAAGCTGGAGGTCACGCCGTCCGCCGTCAGGCGCGTGTAGGCAAGGCCTTTGGCACCATAGGTTTTGGCCACGTCCACCAGCTTGTCGATCTCCTTGCGGGTGAGCGCGCCGGCAAGGCCCTTTGCGTTGATGAGGCGCACGCTGCCGCCCGCCTCAACGGCGGATTTAAACACTGCAAACCCGCTTTCCCGCAGCACATCCGTCACATCCTGCAGCTCCAACCCGAAGCGGGTGTCCGGCTTGTCGGAGCCGTAGCGGGCCATTGCCTCGCTGTACGGCATGCGCCGAAAAGGCGTTTCCACGTCCACGCCCAGCACTTCCCGGAACACGCGCTTTACAAGGCCTTCGTTCATGGCCATCACGTCGTCTTCTGTAACAAACGACATTTCCATGTCGATCTGCGTGAATTCGGGCTGGCGGTCGGCGCGCAGGTCTTCGTCGCGGAAGCAGCGGACGATCTGGTAATACCGGTCAAAGCCGGAGAGCATCAAAATCTGCTTGTAAAGCTGGGGCGACTGGGGCAGCGCGTAGAAATGCCCCGGCTGCACACGGCTGGGCACCAGATAATCCCGCGCGCCCTCGGGCGTGGATTTGATGAGCATAGGAGTCTCGATCTCCACAAAATGCTGCTCGTCGTAATAATCCCGCACCACCTTGGCAATTTTGGAGCGCACCACGATGGGCTCGTGCATGGAGGGGCGGCGCAGATCCAGATAGCGGTATTTCAGGCGCAGCTGGTCGTTGACATTGATGCCGTCGCGCACCTCAAAGGGAGTTGTCTGCGCGCCGCTGAGCACGCGCAGCTCGGTGACGAACAGTTCCACCTCGCCCGTAGGGATCTTGTCCGTTTTCGCCTCGCGCTCACGCAGCGTGCCCGCGGCAATAACGACATACTCGCTTTTCAGGCCGGAGGCCTTTTCAAACACGGCCCGGTCCGTGGAATCGTCAAAAATAAGCTGCAGGATGCCTGTGGTGTCCCGCAGGTCCGCAAAAATAACGCCGCCCTTGTCGCGGCATTTTGCGATGGAGCCGGCCACCGTCATCTGTGTGCCCGCGTCCCTGGCGCGCAGCGTCCCGCAATAGTGGGTACGGCGCAGGTTTCCCATTGTTTCCATAAAAATCATCCATTCCGCCGCTTCGCGTCGGCACAAATTCAAGAGCAGACCCCGGCGCCCCGCCACGCGAAGCAAAACTGGCGGGGCATTCGGCAAAGGCCACGCGATACAACGGCGCGGCGGCCTTTATCTATAACAGTATAGCGCGTCCGGCCGCAATTTACAATGTCTGCGGCGCGATTTGGCGGCATTCCAGGTAGTATCGCTTTTCCTCGGCATGGCCCATGGAAAACGTCTTCTTGGGCAGCACGCCGCCCAGCACGACGCCCCGGAACAGGTCGCTCTTGGCGAAATCCGGAAGGATGACGCCCACCGCGCCTGCCCGCGCCAGTGCGCGCACATTGTCCGCGCCGTGGATGTAATCCACCTTCGCGCCCGGGCGCTGCGCCAGAAATTCTGTCAAAAATGCGTCCAGCGTACCCACGGCCAGGGGCCAGGGCGCATTTTTCAGGCACTCCACACGCTCCGCCGTACCCGGCCCTGCACACGTTTCGTCCACAAAGCAAAAGGTCTGCTGCGCCCCGGCCATGCCGCAGGCATGCGCGCCGTGCCGCGCCGCGAACGACAAAAACGCGCCTGCCAGCTCCGTCATGGAAACGCCGAATACCGCGCGGTGGATGGGCTCGATGTCCAGCGCCGGGCTGTGGACATTCACCAGCTCCACCAGACACCAGCGGGCGGGATGGCTTTGCCGCGCGGCAGGCGGCAGGGCCGCCTTTATTTCCTCCCAGTGCGCCTTGGCCGTGGCAAGGGAATGGTTCCCGTCGCCCACGGCGACGGCCAGTGGCGGCCGGCCGGCCGCGTCCGGGTATTTTGCGTCGAACGCCGCCTGTGTGCCCAGCGCCGTTACGGCGTTTTCCACAACCGCAATGTCCGCAGCGTCCGTTACCGCCCAGCCTGCAATGTGCCCGCCGCCCAGCATCAGCTCCGTGTCGTACAGTTTTTCCAGCGCCGCCTTTTTTTTCGCGAACGGCTCCACCACGCCGCAGGCAGCGTCATCCAGCAGCATCATGATATGAGGCGTTTCCAGCGGCGCGCCCCGGCGCACGGCAAGGCGCGGCGGAATACGCTCCACAATGGTATTTTCGCTGGGACGCACCAGCGGTGCGGAGCCTTTTTCATAGCTGTAAGCCTCCAGGTCCACAGCGCCCACAAGGCCCTGCCGCACACCGCTTTGCGTCGCGCGTTCCACATATACAAAACCGTGGACACCGCGTGTGAGCACCCGGGCGCGGTAATCGGCCATGGCGGTGTGGATGGCCGCAATGCGACCGTCCACATCCGGGCTTTCCAGATATGCCTCCGGCAAGGTAATGTGCAATGTGCTGGGCGCGTTTTGAGTGAGCGCCTCGGCCTTCTGCCAGTATTCGGGCTGGCTTGTGAACTGGTCGCACGCCAGCGCGGGCCACAGGCCCATATCCGTTTGCGGTGCGGGCAGCAAAATATCCGCTGCGATAAATGGTTTCATTTTCGTCCCCTCCGTATATCAGACAACCCCTGCTTCATACCCTTGAATGGGCCGCCGCGCGCGGCGCCTGTTATCTTTTTATGATACGGCACAAACGCCCGCTTTGCAAGAGTGAAGCGGCGCATTTTTGCAAAGGGGGAAGCGGCATGAAACAGAAAAACGGCGCGTGGCTGCTGGCGCTGGCGGCGATGCTGTGCAGCATTGGCGGCGTGTGCATCAAGGGTGTGCCGTGGACGCCGCTGGCCATCAACGGCGCGCGCAACGCCATTGCGGCGTGCATCACGGGCGCGTTTTTGTGGCGGGCCGGGCGGCGCCTGCGCTGGAACGGAGCCGTGGCCTGCGGCGCGCTGAGCCTTGCGCTGACAACGAACCTGTATGTATTCGCCACCAAGCTGGCGGGCGCGGCCAACGCTATTTTGCTGATGTACACCGCGCCTATTTTTGTGCTTTTGTACCTGTGGCTGGCCAAGGGGCAGAAGCCGCCGCGCGCCGCCGTGGCCGCGTGCGTGCTGGTATTTGCAGGCATCGGCTGCTTTGTGGCGGACGGCCTTGCGGCGGGCACGCTGCTGGGAAACGCGCTGGGACTGGGCAGCGGCGTGGCTTATGCCGGAGTATTCCTGGTAAACACCGAGCCGGAAGGCGACGCGATGTCGTCTTATTTTCTGGGACAGGTGGCGGGCGCGCTGATCGGCCTTCCGTTCCTTTCGGGCGAGACGGATTTCAGCTTTGTCCCCATGGTATGTATCTTTGCGCTGGGTGTGTTCCAGCTTGGGCTTTCCTATGTCCTCATCGCCAGGGGCATCGCCACCACGCCGCCCATGACGGCCAGCCTGGTGACGGCCATCGAGCCCATCCTCACGCCTGTATGGGTGGCGCTTGCCTATGGCGAACGGCTTTCCGGCTTTTCGCTTGCCGGGGCGGTGCTGGTGCTTTGCAGCGTGGTATGGTTCAACACGCGCGGCAGAAAAGCGTTATGACCCGGCGGCCGACCTTCGAGACGCCGGGAAGAACAGCGGAAAACCCGCGTTCACGGGGCTTTTCTCATTCCGAGCCGGCAGCGGCAGGATTAAGGCAACACCGCACAATTCTAAGAGTCGAAGCGCGCCGGCCGGTTTTTTGGCAGGTTAAACAAAAAGCGCAGCGAATACTTTGTGTATTCGCGAGCATTTTTGTGACAGTTGCCGGAAAATCTGCAAGCGAGGCGACGCTTAAGGCTTCAGCCGTGAATTGTGCGGTGTTGCCTTAAGAAACTTGTAAGCTCTGCTCGAGCCTATTTTAAGATTTGTCCTCTATAATAGGCTCACAGAGAGGATGGTTTCCCGTGAACGAACGTTTTGAAAATGATCTTGCATGTTATCTGCACTATGACGACGCGCCCCGCCGCCCTGCCCGGGCACGCCGCCGCAAACGGGCGCGAAAGCACTGCGCGCGGCGCTTTTTTGCGCGCTGCTGCGGTGTGCTCTGCCTGTGCGCCGGGGTGGTGCTGCTGGCTCGGGTCTGGCCCGCGCTGGTTTCCGCCACACCTTACAGCGGCGCGGGAACGGGCGGCGCGTCCGCATCTGTGAGCCTGGGCGGCGAATGGGACGCCCAGACGCGCTTGGCCATCGAGACGCTGGCCGCGGCGCACCCCGAGGTGCAGCCCATGCTGGACGAGCCCTCCCGCTGGCCCGCCGACGTGGCCGCACTGCTGGCCCGCAATGAGGAAGCGCTTGGCTTTGTGCTGGCGTATCCCAGCCTTATAGACGCCGCGCCGCCCGCCAGGGTGGAGGAGGCCGTGCGCGGCAGCTTCCCCACGCTGCTGCAATGGGACGCGCGCTGGGGCTGCACGCCTTACGGAGGCAGTATCCTCGCCATCACGGGCTGCGGGCCGACAGCGCTCTCGGTGGTGGCCTGCGGCCTGACGGGGGACGCTTCTCTCACACCCGCAGCCATCGCCGCATGGGCGCAGCGCCAGGGGTATGCCGGCGCGGACGGCACCAGCTGGGAGCTGATGCGCAGCGGATGCGAGCACTTTGGCCTGTACGCGCAGGAGCTTTCACTCACGGAAGCCGCCGTGTTCGGCGCGCTGGAAGCAGGGCAGCCCATCATTTGCAGCATGCGCCCCGGCGATTTTACCACGGCGGGACATTTTATCGTGCTGACCGGCACGCAGGACGGGCTGCTGTGCGTCGTAGACCCCAACAGTCCCGCCCGCAGCGCATCCCTGTGGGAGTACAGCCGTTTGGAGCCGCAGATCAAAAATCTGTGGGCTTATACCGCATGAAGCAGGGCCGCCATAAAATTTACCGCATGAGTTTTTTAAACAATGATGTGAAAACGGCGAATCTGTAGGCGGACAGATCCACCGTTTTGCATTTGCCGTCCCACAACTCTCGGCCTGTGACCTGTACTTTTTCGGGTGAAAACGATATTCTTAGGGAGCGAAAGGAGACAGGGACTATGAATCAACAAAAACAGGTCATTTTTTAAAAACGCTGCGAAATGAAAAAGCTATCACGCAGGCGGAGCTTGCTGAGACGCGGGGCGTCTCCAACCGGAGTATTTCCCGTTGGGAAAACGGCACGACCATGCCGGATTTCGACCTGTTGATCGAGCTTGCAAAATACTATAAGGTCGAAGTCAGCGAGATATTGGATGGAGAAAGAAAAGGCGGGCGCACAGACGGCAGCGCAGAGGAATTGATGTTGAAAATTGCAGACTATAGCAATATCGAGCGGAAAGTTTTTTCGAGAAGAATGTGTGCCATGTTTGTTATGGCACTTGCCAGCATGGCTTTTTTTGCGGCGATGGACGTAGCGTAACTTGCGGAAACGGAGCCGTATGGAACCATTGTGGGCATTGCACGGGGATTTGTGGCCGGCACGTTTTTATACGCCAGCCGGTATATTTCAAAAATGGAAACCGTCAAAATGCGTTTGGCGAAAGAATCGCGGAAACTGAAGCAATAGGAAAGAACAAAGCCGCGGGCTATCCCCGCGGCTTTTCCATATCCTTATTTTTCCGCCACAGCACGTTCCGCCTGTTCCCACAGCTTCAGCCGCCGCAGGAATGAAAGCAAAAACGGAAGCGTCACCGCGAAAGTACACAGGTCGGCCGCGGGCTGGGCGAGCTGCACGCCCAAAAGCCCTATGAGCTGCGGCAGCAGCAGAATGAACGGCACAAAGAAAATGCCCTGGCGGCACAGCGACAGGAACGTCGCCTGCCCGGACTGCCCCGTCACCTGCAGCAGCATGTTCGTCACCGTAGAAACGCCGAACAGCGGCAGAACCACGCACTGCGCCCGCAGCGCCAGCGCGCCGATGGCGATGACCTCCGCGTCGTCCCGGCGGAACAGCGCCAACGCGCCCGGCGCGGCCAGAAAACCGGCCGCCGCCAGCACGCTCATCAGCACCGTGCCCACCAGTATTGTGAAATAAGTGGCCCCGCGCACCCGGTCGTACCGCTTTGCACCGAAATTGTAGCCCGCAACGGGCTGGAAGCCCTGCCCGAATCCCAGCATGAACGAGAACACGAACATGAAAATGCGTCCCACCACGCTCATGGCCGCGACGGCCGCGTCGCCGTAAACGGCGGCGTTCACGTTCAGCAGCACCGTGGCCACACTGGCCAGAGACTGGCGGCAGAAGGACGGCATGCCCGTTTTGATGATGCGCGCGTACACCTCCGCCTTGCGAGACACCTGCCCGATGTGCAGGCGCACCGCGCTTTTGCGGCGCAGAAAGCACGCTAGAAGAATGGCGAAGCTGACGCACTGGCTGAGCAGCGTGGCAATGGCCGCGCCCGCGATGCCAAGCCCGAACGCATAGATGAACAGCGGATCCAGCCCTATGTTCAGCACGCCGCCCAGGCCGATGCCCACCATGGCCAGCATGGCCTTGCCCTCGCCCCGCAGGATGTTGTTGAGCACGAAGGACGCGCACATGACCGGCGCGCCGAACAGGATGTAGCGCGCGTAATCCCGCGCATAGGGCAGAATGGTGGGCGTCGCACCCAGCACACGCATGAGCGGGTCCAGAAACAGCGTGCCCAGCACCGTGATGCCAAGGCCGAAGGCCAACGCCGTAAAAAATGCGGTGGACGCCGCACAGTCCGCCTGCCGCTGCTCTTTCGCACCCAGATAGCGGGAAACAAGATTGCCCGCGCCCATGCCCAGCATGAAGCCGATGGCCTGGATGACGGCCATCAGCGAAAACACGATGCCCACGGCGCCCGCCGCGCTGGTGCCCAGCTGCGCCACAAAAAACGTGTCGGCCATATTGTACACCGCCGTTACCAGCATGCTGATGATGGTGGGCACGGCCAGCGTAGCAACGAGCCTTGGGATGGGCGTCTGCGTCATTTTCCGGTATTGGGCGTCGCCCGCCCCGGCCGCAGCGCTCACGCGTTTTCCCCGAGCGGCTTTATCTCGGGATATTTTTCATAAAAGCACGCAGCCGCGCAGCCGCTCTGCTGCAAACGGTCCAGCTGTTTACCCACTTTTTTGGCCGCGGCCAGCACCGTCACCGCGTATTCTCCGCGCAGCGCCTCTGCCTTTTGCAGCACGTCCGCGAAATCCGCGTCCGCACCGTACAGCAGCGCAAGGCGCGGCTTTTCGTCCGGCACAGCGTAGCCCTGGTCCAGCAGGATGGAGCAGATGCGCTCAAACCCGATGGAAAAGCCCACTGCGGGCACCTTTTGCCCGAGGAACTTACCCACCATGTCGTCGTAGCGTCCGCCGCCCGCGATGGCGCCGGAAAACGCGGCGCACGTTACTTCGAACACCATCCCCGTGTAATAGCCCTGCCCGCGCACCAGCGGAGGCGTATACTCGACGGCATACCGGCCGCCGGACAGCCTGCCCACGGTATCCAACACATAACGCACCGAGCCGCCCAGGCTCTTGTCCGCGCACAGCGCGGATACATCATCCAGCGAGAATGCGCCTTTTTCCAAAAAGGCCTCCAGCGCCTGCACCGCCGCGGCGGGCATCGCCTTTTCCTCAAGCTCCGCCGCCACGCCCTGCGGGCCGACCTTATCCAGCTTGTCGAACGTGACGCACACGGTGTCCAGCGCCTGCGGCGCGAAGCCGAAGCTTTCGAGCATGCCGCGCAGCAGGCGGCGGTCGTTGATATGCACGGTGAAATCGGAAAAGCCGATGGCCAGCAGCGCGCGGGCCGTCACATCAATCAGCTCCACCTCGGCATTGGGGCTTTCGTCGCCCAGGATGTCGATGTCGCACTGCACGAATTCACGCAGGCGGCCCTTCTGTGGGCGCTCGGCACGGTACACCCGGTCTGTCTGGATGACCTTGAACGGCGCGGGGAGCTGCTCCCGGTTGGCCGCGTAGTATCGCGAGAGCGGCAGCGTCAGATCGTACCGCAGGCCCATGTCGGAAAGCTCTTTTTCGCTGCCGGAGGCCAGCGCCTTTTCCAGCTTGTCGCCGCGCTTGAGCACCTTGAAGATCAGGTTCAGGTTGTCGCCGCCGTCGCTTTTGTCCAGGTTCTCCATGTCTTCCATAATAGGCGTGGAGATGCGTTCGAAGCCCGCGGCGCGGTAGGTCTTTAAGATCTCGCCCTGCACATAGTCGCGGATGCGCTGCTCGCGCGGCAGGATGTCTTTCATGCCTTTCAACGGGGTGGTTTTCATGTGGGATAAAGCTCCTTCTTCACTTCTTTTTGCCGGTTACCTTTTCCGCCTGCGCGCGCAGAGCGGCATTTTTTTCCTCGACCCAGCTTTTCAGCTGCTCCAGCGCTTCATGCTCGGCCGGGCGCATGTTGGGGAACGCCTTCAAAAGGCGGCGGGCCACGGCGTTGCGGTGGTCCAGGATCTCCGCTTTGGCGATGTCGATGCGGGCGGCGGCGTCCAGCTTTGTTGCATCCAGCTTGCCGTCCACGGCCAGCGCCGTGTCGCCCAGGCCCTCGGCCAATCGGTCGCTGCCTGCGTGCAGCAGGCGCGCCACCTCGGCAATATGCCCAAGGTCGCGGTTCAGCTTGAGGATGCCGGCCACCGTCACCGCCAGGTCGCACGCAAAGGCTGCGCCTGCCGCACACAGCAGCACAATGCCCAGCGTGCGGGGCACGGCGCGCACCAGTGCCGCCACCGCGGGCTGGACGCCTTTCATAACGGCCACCACGGCCACGCCCCAGGCTAGGCTGAACTTCAGGCAGATATACCCTCCCAGGTTGAACGGGACGTCGCTGTAATCCCACCAGCTGGTGTGGAACACCTTTTTCAATATCCAGCCGGCCGCAAGCTCCAGCGCGCTGGTGAGCAGCGCGCCGCCCACGAAAAGCACCGGAAGGCTGTGGGCCAGCGGTGTCAGAGCCACCAGCACGATCACCATGCCGAAGCCGTAAATGGGGCACACCGGCCCGTTCAAAAAGCCGCGGTTGACGAATTGGCCCGTATTGATGGTACAGAAGCATACCTCAAGGCACCAGCCCAGCACCGAGTAGATGACAAAAAAGCACAGCAATTCGTAGATCGTATACGTCATTTGTTTTCTCCGCCGCGCTTATTCCGCGGGCAGCTCCGCTTCTGCTTCCGGCTCCGCCGCGGGGGCGTCGGCGGCTGCGGGCTGTATTTCCGGCTCTGCCGCGGGCGCTTTCTCCTCCTTCGGCTCTTCCTCGGACAGGCGCGTGCCGCACACCGCGCAGAACGCGTCGTGCTCACCACAGATGCGGCCGCAGCACGGGCAGACTTTCTCGTTGCGGCACACGGTGAGCTTGTCGGTGATGACGTCCATCTCCTGCTGTACCTGCTCCGCCGAGACCAGCAGCGCGTCGATGACCTGCTGCGGGGACTTTTCGCCCTCGTCGCTCATTACCGTATCTTTAACGGCACCCGTATGCATGAGGAACAGCATGCGGCCAATGTCGCTGAATACGTCCTCCTGCTCGTCGGACAGGCGGGCAAGCTCGATGTTCATCTTCACTTCATCATATTTTCCGGCAACGGCCTTTCCGGCGCTGTGCACCGCGGCCTTTGCCTCGTCGGCGGCCAGGGTGGCGGTGTTCACGATATTCTGCAGAATTTTATTCACATTGCTGTCCATGTCAAAAGCTCCTTTCAAATGCGGCTTTTACCTGTTTTTTCCACGGCGCGGGATGCGCCGTTATGTATTTTGTATTATACTACAAAATGTTATAATAAGCAAAAGGAACCTGGGCCGGCGCCGCACAATTCGGAGCGCGGGACCGCACAGGAAAATTTTGCGCCGCACGAAACAAAAACCGCAGTCCGCGTCTTGGGCGCAGGCTGTCCGGCTCCGGCCGCCGCGGTTTGTGTATTGACGGGGATTTTTGTGAAGCAGAGCGGAAAATTTACAAGCGGGGGCGGGGCGGCACAGCCGCAAAGACGCCGCCCGTGCCTTTGGCCGGACGCACGGCCCTGCGCCTGCGCAAGGCGGGCGCGCAAACGGACAGCTGCGTGCTGAAGGTGCCAGCTGTGAATCGTCCAGTACTGTTCCTGAGAGGAGGGCGGCGGATTTGCCGGAAGAACAGCGCGTGATCTTTCACTGCGACTGCAACAGCTTTTATGCCTCGGTAGAGCTGCTGCGCTACCCGGAGCTGCGCGGCGTGCCCGTGGCCGTATGCGGCAGCCCGGACGACCGCCATGGCATCATCCTGGCGAAAAACGAGCCCGCAAAGCGGTACGGCGTCCAGACGGCCGAAACCGTCTGGAGCGCGCTGCGCAAGTGCCCCGGCCTGAAGCTGCTGCCCCCGCACCACGGGCAGTACCGGGAGATGAGCCGTGCCGTCAACGCCATCTATGCCCGTTATACAGACCGTATAGAGCCGTTCGGAATCGACGAAAGCTGGCTGGACATGACGCAGACCTGGCGGCTGTTCGGCAGCTCTCCCGCCGGAGTGGCCGACGCCGTCCGCCGGGCCGTGAAGGCCGAGACCGGCCTCACCATCTCGGTGGGCGTCAGCTTCAACAAGGTATTTGCCAAGCTGGGGTCGGATTATAAAAAGCCGGACGCTGTGACGGTCATCGACACGGAAAATTTCCGGCGTATCGTGTGGCCGCTGCCCGTAAACACGCTGCTTTACGTGGGGCGCTCGGCACAAAACACACTGGCAGGGCTGGGCGTCCGGAACATCGGGCAGCTGGCCGCGGCGAAGGACGAGGACCTGCGCGCGGCGCTGGGCAAGCTGGGGCCGGAGCTGGGCGCCTACGCCAGAGGGGAGGAGAATTCTCCCGTGCGTACCGCGGACGAGCGTCCGGAGATAAAAAGCGTGGGAAACGGCCTGACGTTCAAGCGCAACCTGGTGGGCGAAGCCGACGTGCGCGCCGGGCTTTATGCGCTGGCGGACGAAGTGGCCACCCGCCTGCGCGCCCACGGCCTTTACGCTGCTGCCGTGCAGGTGCTCATCAAAAACCCGGACCTGAAAAGCATCTCCCGCCAGAAGCCGCTGCCCTGGCCCTCCCATCTGGCGCGAGAGATCGGCGGGGCGGCCCTGGAGCTGGTAAAAGCCAACTGGAGCCTGGACGCGCCCATCCGCATGCTCACGGTTACGGCGCTGAACCTGACGGACGGACGCGAGGGACACCAGCTCTCACTGCTGGAGCCGGAGCGTCCCCGGAACGAAAAACGGGAACGGCTGGAACAGAGCCTGGACGCCATCCGCAGAAAATACGGCAAGACCTCCATCGCCCCGGGCAACGTCATCAAAAACGATATTGGCCTGGAGGACATTGAAATCGAAGAAAAACCGTGATATGCTGTTGAAAACAAACGCTGCACGGGCAGTGTGCAATAATTATACTAAAAGGAGAAATAAAAAGTGGTTAAACATATCGTAATGTGGAACCTGACCGACAAGGACAAGGTGGCGGAGAACGGTGCCATCATGAAGCAAAAGCTGGAGGCACTGGTGGGCGTTGTGCCCGGACTGCTGCGCGCCGAGGTAGGCGTGGGCTTCAACGGCTACGACGTGGCGCTGTACACTGAGCTGGAGGACCGCGCGGCGCTGGCCGTATACGCGGACCATCCGGCCCACTGCAAGGTCAAGGAGTTCGTGCACAGCGTCATCTGCGAACGCGTGTGCTGTGATTACGAGGTATAAGGATCCGCCCTCACATCCGGCCCGCCGCAGTTTTGACCAGATGCGGTAAAAAACATAGAACGGATAAAATCCCCTGAATGCAGGACGACGCCTGCTGCGGGGGATTTTATGTTTTCGCTCCCGCGAACAAAGGGGAATTCCTACCGGTTTCATTATCTTTATACTTTCTTAACATCTTTCGCCCTTTCCTTATGATAATATTAATACATATGGTATTATTCCCGGACGCATGGAAAGGTGGCGAGATATGAACAAGAAACTGAAACTCAAGATCCACGAATCGCTGAGCGCGGTCATCCCGATCACCCTGATCGTACTGGCGCTGGGCATGACGGTGGTGCCCATGGAACTTTCCACGCTGATGCTGTTCCTGGCCGGGGCTGCGCTGCTCATTCTGGGCATGGGCTTTTTCACGCTGGGTGCGGACATGGCCATGATGCCCATCGGCGAGCAGGTGGGCACACAGCTCACGCGCTCAAAAAGGCTGTGGCTCATCGTTGCGGCCTGCTTTGTTATCGGCGTGATCATCACCGTGGCCGAGCCGGACCTGCAGGTACTGGCCCGCCAGACGCCCGCGGTGCCGGACCGCGTGCTCATCTTCACGGTGGCCGCCGGCGTGGGGTTCTTCCTGGTGGTGTCGTTCCTGCGCATCCTGTTCGGATGGAACCTTTCGTGGCTGCTCATCGGCTTCTACATTGTGGTATTCGCTCTGGCGGCGTTCGTGCCCGACGCGTTCCTGGCCGTGGCATTCGATTCCGGCGGCGTGACGACGGGCCCCATTACAGTGCCGTTCATCATGGCGCTGGGTCTGGGCCTGACAGCCGTGCGCGGCGACAAAAACGCCGAGAGCGACAGCTTCGGCCTTGTGGCGCTGTGCAGCATCGGGCCCATCCTTTCCGTGCTCATCCTGGGTATGATCTACAACCCCGAAGGGGCCGGCTATACGCCGCTGTCCATTCCGGACATTGCCAGCACGCGGGAGCTTTGGCTGGAATTCGGCCACGCCCTGCCGGATTACGCGAAAGAGGTCCTGCTGGCGCTGGCGCCCATCCTCGCGTTTTTCGTGGTGTTTCAGGTCTTCTTCCTGAAGCTGCGCCGCAAGGCTCTGGTAAAGATCCTGGTGGGCATGCTGTACACGCTGGTGGGGCTGACGCTGTTCCTGACGGGCGTGAACGTGGGCTTTATGCCCGCGGGCAACTACATCGGAAAGCAGCTGGCCGAGCTGCCTTATAACTGGGTGCTTGTGCCGCTGGGCATGCTCATCGGCTATTATATCGTCAAGGCTGAGCCGGCTGTGCTGGTGCTGAACAAGCAGGTGGAGGAGATCACCGGCGGCGCCATCTCGCAGAAGGTGATGATGGCAGGGCTTTCCATCGGCATGTCGGTATCTTTGGGGCTTTCGATGGTACGCGTGCTGACGGGCGTTTCTCTGCTGTGGTTCCTGGTGCCGGGCTATGCGCTTGCGCTCGGCCTCAGCTTTCTTGTGCCCAAGATCTTTACAGCCATTGCCTTCGATTCCGGCGGCGTGGCCTCCGGCCCCATGACGGCCACGTTTCTGCTGCCCTTTGCCATGGGCGCGTGCGAGGCCGTGGGGGGCAATATTCTGACAGACGCCTTCGGCATCGTGGCCATGGTCGCCATGACGCCGCTCATCACCATCCAGATCATCGGCCTTGTGTACCAGTTCAAGACGCGCCGTGCGCCGGCAGCGGCCGAAGTGCACGCGGTGCAGGACGAGGAGATCATCGAATTCGGCGTATCGGCCGGGGAGGACGCAACATGACAGATTTCATTTCACCCGTGCGCTGCATGGTGACCATCGTGGACCGCGGCAAGGGCGACCGCGTAGTGGACCTTTGCCGGGCACGGCACGTGGCCGTGCAGCTGGTGATGCTGGGGCACGGCACCGCCAGCGCCGAGGTGATGGATTACCTTGGGCTGGACGAGCCGGAGAAGGACATTGTGCTCAGCCTTGTGCCGGGTGCTCTGGTGGCGCCGCTGCTGGCGGACCTGACGCTGGCGCTTGGCTTTTCCCGGCCGGGTAAGGGGATTGCATTCACCGTACCGCTTTCCGGCATCAGCGCGGCGGCAAACCGCCAAACAGACGGCGGCCGGGTGCGCGCCGAGATCAACGTGGAAAGGGAGGTTCCCCCGATGACGGAAAACAACCAGTTCGAGCTTATCATCTCCGTGGTGGAGCACGGCATGGCGGACGACGTGATGGCCGCGGCCAAGACGGCGGGCGCACGCGGCGGCACTGTGGCGCGTGCGCGCGGCCTGAGCCGCGAGGAAGCCGAAAAATTCCTGCACATCACCATCCAGCCGGAAAAAGACGTAGTGCTTATCCTGACGGCCGCTGCCCAAAAGCAGTCCATCATGAAGGCCATCTGCAACGAGGCGTTCGCCCGTACGGGCGAACGCGGCATCGCGTTCAGCGTGCCTGTCAGCGATGTGACAGGCCTGGACCTGGCCAGGCTGGCCGGGCAGGCCGAATAAAGGCGCGCCGCATTCCCGCGGAGCGGCGGGTGTTTTCCTTCGCTCCGGACAAATAGCCAAGAGCCGTCCCGGCAGTGTGTGCCGGGACGGTTGTTTTTTTGCCACTTGGCCCGCAGCCACTCCCCGGCTGAAGGGCAAGCCCGGGCCGGGCGCTGTTCACGCAGTGTGTGCAAACGCCTTGCTCCGCTTCAGCCGCACCAGCGCCAGCGCGCTGAAGCCCAGATAGACCGCAATGGAGGGAAGAGACGCTTCCACGCCGAAATCACCGCCCGTTACCAGCGGAGAAGCGGAGTCCAGCACATAATTGAGCAGCGCATATCCGTCGGGCTCCGGGCCGATGTGCAGCACGCCGCCGATCATTACCATATTCCATACGGCGTGCATGGCTGCGCCGCACCACACCGTGCCGCTCTCATAAGCCACCAGCGAGAACAGCACGCCCACCGCAGTGCCCGCCGCAAGAAGCTGCAGTATGCCCGCAAAGCTCAGCTCCCGCCCCAGGACGTGCAGCAGGGCAAACGCCAGGGAGGGGCCGAGCACCGCAGCCGTTTTGTTCCAGCGGCGCTCAACGGCCGTCATCAGAACGCCGCGGAACACGGCCTCCTCGACGATGCCCGTGCCCGCGCCGAAGAAAAATACCGCGCCCGCCGCCACCGCCGCGGCGTCCTCCGCAGACCCAGCCTGCCAATGTCCCGGTTGACACAGCAGCGCGCCCGCCGCCAGCGCGGGCATCAGCACCGCGCTCGCCGCCCAGACAGGGCGCAGCCGCACTGGTGCAAGACGGCATTCCTCCGGCGTCACGCGCAGGCCCTTTCCGCACAGCAGCAAAAGCCCCGCCACCCCCAGCGCCGCATACAGCACGCCGGCCAGTACATTGCCCAGCCACACCGGTGCGCCCACCATCAGCGGCAAGCTTGCCAGAAGCTGCGCGCCCAGCTGCGCCGCCGCCAGAATCACCAGCGCCAGAAGCCCCAGCGCCGCCCGCCCGTTTGAAAATTTTCCCGTTTGTTCCATCCGTTCCGCTCCCTTTCGTGTTCTGCTGACGAAACGACGGCGGCGGCGCGGTTTCTTCAGCGGGCCGCCGATGCATAAAGCAGCAGCCGCGTGCCGAAATACACTTCCGGCATGCGGCTGCTGCTTTGCAAACGGTATCGCCTTAAATTTCAATACTCATAACGGCGCTCAGTGCGTTGCCCGGGGCCAGCGTCTCGTGTTCCGGGGTGGTAAGGCTGCCGGGGAATCCGTTCCACGGCTCCATACACACGAAGCCCAGCGGGCACTGGCTCCACAGCACGGCGTTTTTAAAGTTCCCGTCAAACTTCACGGTGACGGTGTGGCCCAGCTCTTTGTCTGTAAAGCGCATGGGGCTCTGCACGCCCTTGTAATAGCGGGTGGTCTGCTCGTCGTCATAGGGGAAATCCACGCCTTCAAACGGCGTGTCTCTGCCCGTGTCCGGGTCGGCCGTCAGGCCGGCTTTGATATCCCACTCCAGGTTGCGCACATCGGAAACACGGAAATAGGGGTGGAAACCGAAGGAGAACGGCATGTCCGTGCTGCCGGTATTCTCATAGGTCTGCTCAAAGCGCAGCTCGCCGCCCCTGAGCACATACCGGATGGTAACGCTGAACGCAAAAGGATAGCTTTCCCGCGTTTCGGCGTTGTCCGTGACGCGCACGGTGACGGATGCGCCGTCCGTCTCGCCCGTCTCCACCACCTGCCAGGGCATGGAGTGGACGATGCCGTGGATGATCATAGGATAGCTTTTGCCGCCGAAGGTGTTCGCGTCCTGCGGCGCGCGCCCGCACATGGGAAACAGCACGGGCATGGCGCAGCGCGGGCGCTCCGGCTGAGAGAAGTTCGGCTCCCGCAGCCAGGAATATTCATCTCCGTTTTTGGTGAAGCTCGTCACCATGCCGCCCTTTTCGGGCACGACGGTGGCGGTGGTGCCGGCGCCGGTATCGGCCAGGACATAGGCTGTATACGCGCCCTGAGTGGTTTTTGTCACAGTAAACATTTTGCGTCAACCTCCAAATGTATTTTCATTTCCAGCCCGGCCCAGAAACTGTTTCGGGCTGATATGATATTCCGCTTTGAACGCCCGGTAAAAATTGGCGTAATCCCCAAAGCCGCAATGGCCGTATACGTCCGTGGGCGCCACGCCGTTCGCCAGCATCTGTTTTGCGATGACAAGGCGCTTCTGGATGATGTACCGGTATACGCTGGTACCCACCAGGCGGTGGAATTCGTGGGAAAGATGGTATTTGCTGATAAAAAATTTTGCGGAGAGCAGGTCTAACGACAGCTCATCCGGGTAATGCTCGTTGATATAGTGCAGCACCTCGGCCACGACAGGGCCCGCCTTGTCCTCCACCTCGTGGCGGGCCGGGGCCGCCAGCGCAAAGCGGTTCAGCCCGGCCAAAAGCTGCAGCAGGCACGCCCGCGCCACCACATCGCTGCCATAGGCCGCGGCCTGCGCACCCTCACTCTCCGCCGCGAGGCGTTCCATCAGCGTCTGGCTCTCCGCCCGCTGGGCAGGCGGCAGGCGCAGCAGATTGGTGTGGCCGGGCGCGCTTGCGTCAAAGCAGCGCGTCAAGCTCGTCTGGGGGGTGCTGAGCTGTTCCAGATACCGCTTGTCCAGCCAGAGCACCATCCGCTCATAGGGGCCGTGGTCCTTCGCGATGCGGGGCTGGTGCAGCTCCATGGGGCCGATGAGCAGGATGTCGCCGGGCAGCAGGCGGTAGATGCGGCTCTCGATGCTGTATTCCACACTGCCGTTCAGAAACAGGTAGATCTCGTAAAAATCATGATGGTGCAGCGAGACCTCGCCCAGCTCGGAATCGCAGTAGCGGAAGATCTCGTATCCGGGGCGCAGCATGTGCTGGCGCTGCGTAAAATTCTGTGCCTTGCCCGCCAACCGGCAGCCCTCCTTCCGCACCGCATATGGACGGTGCCGCCGCTGTCCCCCAGCGGTCCTTTGCTTTTAGTTTAAGACAAGTTTCGCAATGCGTCAAGCAATAATAACAATTTTTATTGTAAATCCGTATGGTACACTAAAAGTATCAAAATGCCGCGTTCTGCGGCTTTGCGCACCCCAGTGTATCGAAAACAAAACGGGAGGTTTTTTCTATGAAAATGTCATTCCGCTGGTATGGCGAATCCGACCCCATTTCTCTGGAGTACATCTCGCAGATCCCGGGCATGCACAGCATCGTTTCCGCTGTGTACGATGTGAAGCCCGGCGAGGTGTGGCCCGAGGAGAGCCTGGCCAAGATGAAGGCCCAGTGCGAGGCCCACGGCCTTGTGTTCGATGTTGTCGAAAGCATCCCCGTGCACGAGGACATCAAACTCGGCCGCAACAATGTGGACGAGCTGCTGGACGTGTACTGCGAAAACATCCGCCGCTGCGCCAAGTACGGTGTAAAGTGCGTCACGTATAATTTTATGCCCGTGTTCGACTGGACGCGCACGCAGCTGGACAAAAAGGCGCCGGACGGCTCCACCAGCCTGGTGATGTACTGGGACCAGATGAACGGCCTTGACCCGCTGAAGGACGACATCCATCTGCCCGGCTGGGATTCCAGCTACTCCCAGGAGGAGGTGCGCGAACTCATCAACGCCTACGGCGCCATCGGTGAGGAAGGCCTGTGGAAAAACCTTGAGAAATTCCTCAAGAAGGTCATTCCCGTGGCCGAGGAGTGCGGCGTTGTGATGGCCATTCATCCGGACGACCCACCCTATCCCATCTTCGGCCTGCCCCGCATCATCACCTGCGAGGAAAACCTGGACCGCTTCCTGGCTCTGGTGGACAGCCCCGCAAACAGCCTGTGCCTGTGCACCGGAAGCCTGGGCTGCGCCAAATCCAACGACGTGGCCAAGATGGTGCGCAAATACAGCGCCATGGGCCGCATCGGTTTCATGCACATCCGCAACGTCAAGATCATGGACGACGGCAGCTTTGAGGAGCGCGCTCATCTGTCCGGCTGCGGCAGCCTGGATATCTACGAGATCGTTAAGGCGCTGGTGGAGACGGGCTTCGACGGTTATGTCCGCCCGGATCACGGCCGCATGATCTGGGGCGAGACGGGCAAGCCCGGCTACGGCCTGTTTGACCGCGCCCTTGGGGCCACTTATATCAACGGCTTGTTTGAAGCCTGCGAGAAGGACCGCAAATAAGGCGGCTTCTTCGGATGTTTTCCGGCCCGGCGGGGCTTGCACTCCCGCCGAACCGGCGTACAGGCCGCGCGGCCCGCTGCGCCAGCAGGTTGTCTGGAGCCTGCGGAATGGGCCGCAGGAAACCCGCAGCTTTTGCTGATTCCGCCAAAACGCCGGGCGGCCGCATGCCGCCCGCCATTTGAATTTTGAAAGGAGCGTCATTCCCATGAACAAAAATGTACTGGATACCGATCTTTCCGGCAAAGTTGCCGTTGTCACCGGTGCGGGCGGCGTGCTGTGCAGCGCGTTTGCCAAAACGCTGGCCCGCGCGGGCGCGAAGGTCGCCCTGCTGGACCTGAACGAGGAAGCCGCGCAGAGCTTCGCGGATGAGATCACCGCCGAGGGCGGCGTTGCCAAGGCTTACAAGTGCAACGTGCTGGACAAGGCCGTCTGCTATGAAGTGGCGGACGCCGTGGAAAAGGACTTTGGCAAATGCGATATTCTGGTGAACGGCGCGGGCGGCAATAATCCGCGAGCCACCACCGATAAGGAATATTTTGAAGAAGGCGACATCGACGCCGACACCAAAAGCTTCTTTGACCTGGACGCTTCCGGCGTGGAGTTCGTGTTCAACCTCAACTTCCTGGGTACGCTGATCCCGACGCAGGCGTTCGCGCGCCAGATGGTGGGCCGCGAGGGCTGCAACATCATCAACATCAGCAGCATGAACGCCTACACTCCGCTCACGAAGATCCCGGCGTACTCCGGTGCGAAGGCCGCCATTTCCAACTTCACCCAGTGGCTGGCCGTTCACTTCTCCAAAGTGGGCATCCGCTGCAACGCCATCGCTCCGGGCTTCTTCTCCACCAAGCAGAACGCCGCTCTGCTGTGGAACGCGGACGGCACGCCCACGGCGCGCACCGGCAAGATCCTTGCCGCCACCCCGATGGGCCGCTTCGGTGAAAGCGAGGAGCTGGACGGCGCGCTGCTGTTCCTTTTGAACAACAAGGCAGCCTCCTTCATCACGGGTGTCGTCATCCCCATCGACGGCGGTTTCTCCGCCTATTCCGGCGTCTGAGTCCGGCTGGTTATTTTTGCAGCGCCAGTGCAGTTTATTTCTGCGCTGGTGCTGCTTTTTACTTTTTCTATATAAAAAAGCTGCCAATTGCTTGTCTTTTTGACTGAAATATTATACAGTTATAGTATATTCGGCGCTGCGCCGCTGCTGTATATTTCAGGCCGTGCGGCCAAAGGAGGGTTCACGATTATGGGGCGTCAGAGCATGCCTGTCCGGCACAATTCCCGTAATTGGCTCCGCCGTTCGCTTTATGGCCTGCTGATCGTATTCCTGGCGGTGCTCATCGCCGCCGTGTGCATCTTCTCTGTGGTAAACGCCAACGGCCTGCAGACTGCCGTGGACCGTAGAACAAAGGCCTATGTGAGCGATGTGACTTTCCAGATGGCTCAGAATATCGACGCACAGCTTGCCAATGTGATGCAGACGCTGGAAATGTTAACGGACAGCCTTGTGCGGATAGACGGAGCTGAGCATCGCATGGATTTTTTAAAGCAGAGAGCACAGATGCTTGGTTTTACGCAGCTTGTTTTGTGCGATGTAGAGGGGGAGGGCATCTGCACCGATGCTTCCACGCATAATTTCAGCGGCCTGCCGGGCTTCGAGGCTTCCGCGGCAGGGGAACGCGGCGTTTCCTTTCTGGAAAACCAGCGCATCCTTTATACCGTTCCCATCGTCTACGAGGGAAGCATTTTCGGCGTTTTGGCCGGAGAGCGCGACAAAGCCAACATGCAGGCACTGATCGCGACCGACGGCTTTGACGGCAACAGCGTTTCCTGTATTATTGACCGCGACAGCAACGTAGTCATCTCTCCCACAAACCTGGACTTTTTCTTCGCCCTGGACGACCTGTTTGTCGCAAACAAGGATCCGGAGCTGGCCTCTGCCGTAAGAGAGATGCAGGCCAATATGCAGGCAAATGTGAGCGGAGTAATCGTATTTACCACCCCGGACGGCGTGGACGTGATCATGTCCTAAGATCCATTGGAAACGTTTGACTGGGTGCTTCTCACAATCCTGCCCGCCGACATCATCTCCCATGATACCGATGCATACATCCAGCATACCTTCCGGCTCAGTACCGCGGTCATCGTACTGTTTTCGCTGATCCTGGCCGTTATGTGCGGCATCTATTACAGCCACCGCCGCCAGCTGGAGCACATCGCCTTTGTGGACCCGGTGACGGGCGGCATGAACAACGCGCGCTTTCAGTATTCCTGCCGCCGTGTTCTGGATGGCGCAAAGCTTGGCGCCTTCACCGTTGTTTCGCTGAACCTGATGGACTACCGCCTCATCAATGAGATTTTCGGCCCCAAAGAGGGCAACGATACGCTGCGCCATGTGATGCAGGTGCTGGGACGCCATATCCGGCCGGACGAGGCCGCCGCGCGCGGTGAGGCCGGACACTTTTTCCTGTGCCTGCACGAGCACCGGGAGGACGCCGTCATTGCCCGGCTGGAGGAAATACGCGCCGACGTCAACGCTTTCAACGCCCAGCGGGAGACGCCCTATTATCTGACGCTGCCGGCGGGCGCCTACCTTGTACAGGAGCCAGGGCTCGATATCACTGTAATGCAGGACCGCGCGGACGCCGCCCGCAAAAGCAAGCCTGCGGAGAACGGGCGCTGCGCGTTCTACGACGCGGGCATCACCGCGCGGATGCATCTTGAAAAGGAGCTTGTCAACCTGCTGGACAGCTCGCTGGCAAACCGGGACTTCAAGGTGTATTACCAGCCGAAGGTCCGTCTGCGGGACGGGCAGGTAGCCAGCGCCGAAGCACTGGTGCGCTGGCAGCATCCGCAGAAGGGGTTTATCTACCCTTCGGATTTTATCCCTGTGTTCGAGCGCAGCGGCGACATTTGCCGGCTGGATTTGTATGTGTTCGAGGAGGTCTGCGCCATGCTTGCGGGCCGCCTGGCGCAAGGCGCGCCGGTGTTTCCCGTCGCGGTGAACCTCTCGCGCCGGCATTTCCAGACAACGGATTTTCTGCAGCGGTTTGCGGATATCCGGGACCAGTACCAGATCCCCGGCGGCCTGATCGAGCTGGAGCTGACGGAATCTATCTTTTTCACTGTCGGCGATATCCTGAACGTAAAAGAGGCCATCCGGCGCATGCATGAGCTTGGCTTCCTTTGCTCGCTGGACGATTTCGGCGCCGGGTTCTCGTCGCTGGGGCTGCTCAAGTCCTTCATGGTGGATTCCGTGAAGTTGGACCGCAGCTTTTTCCTGGACGATTCCCAGCGCGCCCACGACGTGGTGGAATCCATCGTGGAGCTTGCCCGCAAGCTGGGCATTGAGACGGTGGCCGAGGGCATTGAAGCGCCGGAACAGGTGGATTTTCTGCGCAGCATAGGCTGCGACCTGGTGCAGGGTTACGTTTATGCGCGCCCTATGCCCGCCGAAGAACTGGAAGCGTGGATGCGCGCGCGGCACGGCGGCGAAGTCACGCAGGTCTGATCCCTTTCAAAACAAAGCGCCCCAGCACACACATGTGCCGGGGCGCTTTTGTTGAGTAAGGAAACCACCGGCTATGCCGATGGAGGAACCCCGTAAAAAGGCTTTAGCGTCAAGCGTCGAGTGAAGCGATCGGGAAAGCGAATTGCCCGTTTACGGGCGGCAGAGCGCGAGATGCAGACGAAAGAGGATTCGGTGCGTCTTGAGACGCCTGCCGGTAAAAGGCTCTTATAGAGCCTGCTCAAGCCACCAGCTTAGCTGGTGGTTATGACTCTGCCGTGTCTGATTCAATTCCAGTAGTCCGCCGCAAAAGCGTCCAGATGCTCCTGCGTCCACAGAGCGGGCGTGCCGCCCGTATGTACAAATATGGCTCCGCCGTCCAGCTCCCGCGCAATATCGCAAAAGCCCCGGAAGGACTTGGCCGTATAGCACGGGTCCAGAAAAATGCCTTCCGTGCGGGCCAGCAGCTCCACGGCCCCGCGCGTCTTTGCGTCCGGTACGTTGTAGCCCGGGCCTGCGTAATCGTGAGCCGCGTCGGCGTAGATGATGTCCATATCCTCCGGCGCGGCGGCAATGTCCAGCCCGTAGGCCGCGCTCATCTCATTCACCAGCGCCGCGGCCTTTTCCCTCGTGTATCCTGTTGTGGGGTTCACCGCCACGCCCGTGACGGAAAACGGCGCGCCGAAGGCTCTGGCTCCCAGCCACAGCCCCGCGAACGTCCCCAGGCTGCCCATGGTGCACACCAGCCGCGCGGGGGGAACCGGCAGGCTGTCCGCCTGTGCCAGAAGCTCGGGCACCATGGCAAGGTATCCGGCGCTGCCCACGGCGTTGCTGCCGCCCTCCGGGATGAAATAGGGCGCCCTGCCTGCGGCCTGCAGCGCAGCCAGCGTTTCCTCTATGACCGCCGATGTGCTCCGTCTGTCCGTGTACACCAGCGACGCGCCCAGCAGGCAGTCCAGCAGCAGATTGCCGGAGAGCTTTTCCGGCCGCGCGCCGTCCAGGACCAGCGTGCAGGCAAGGCCCGCCTTCGCTGCCGCGGCGGCCGTCAGACGGCCGTGATTCGTCTGCACGCCGCCCACGGTCACCAGCGTGTCCGCCCCCCCGGCCAGCGCGTCTCCCAACAGAAATTCCAGCTTGCGCGTCTTGTTGCCGCCCAGCCCCAGCGGCGTCAGATCATCCCGTTTGATGTACAGCGGGCCGCAGCCCAGCGCCTGCTCCAGATTCTCCATGCGCTGCAGCGGCGTAAAGCCGCACAGCAGCGGATAACGCGGCATCTGCTCCAGCTTCATCTCAGCGCGCCTCCCGTTTTTTATCAAACAGCCTGCGCCGCGCAGTGGACTGCACGAACAGCCGTTTCAATTCCGTCTCGTCATTTTCCACAAGCGCACGTTTCAGCCCCTCCAGGCTGGCGGAAAACTGGTCGATCTCCGCGATCAGGTTTTCCTTATTCAGGAAAAACAGCTCACTCCACAAATTTTCATTGATCTTCGCGATGCGCGTCAGGTCCCGGAAGGAATCTCCGGTGTACTCGGCCAGATGGGTGTTGTCGTTGGCGTTCATCAGGCTGACGGCGATGGCGTGGGTAAGCTGGCTGACATAACCAATCATTTTATCGTGCTCGGCGCAGGTGAGCTGCGCGATGTGGGCAAAGCCCAGCGTCTCGGCCAGGCCGCGCGCAAAGGCAAGGCCCCGGGGCGTGTTTTTTTCCGTGGGCACGATGATGAAATTCGCGGGTTTGAAGATCGCGCAATCCGCGTGCTCCACGCCGCTCACTTCCTTGCCCGCCATGGGATGGCTGGCAATAAACTCCGCGTCCGGGCGCAGAAAGCCCTGAATCTCCTCCACCACACCGCTCTTTACGCCGCACACATCCGTGAGCAGCGCGCCGGGCTTGAGGTGCTTCTGGTTGTTTCGAAGCCAATCCACCAGCGCGTGAGGATACAGGCCCAGCACCACCGCATCGGCCCCGGCCAGCAGCGGCGCAAAGCCCTCCACCGCGCCCGCGGCGATGATGCCCTTTTCCAGCGCGTAACGGATGGCCTCGGGCCGCACGTCCACAGCCGTGACGGTATACCCGGCGCGCGTCAGGCCCATGGCGTAGCTGCCCCCCAGGAGCCCCAGGCCCACGATGCAGATATTGCGCTCTTTATTCATCCGTCAGTTCCACCTTTCCGCCCAGCGCGCGGACCGTTTCAAAAAAGTCCGGCCAGCTCTTGTTTATTGCCTCCGCCCCGCCGATGGCGGCGGGCACGCCCGCCGCATACGCGGCCACGGCCAGCGCCATCACCACACGGTGGTCGTTGTGGCCGTATAAACCGTCCGCTCCATGCAGCGCGCCGCCGCGCACGGTCACGGTGTCCTGTGTGGAAAACAGCTCCGCGCCCATTTTTCGCAGCTCCTGCTCCATGGCGGCGATACGGTCGCTTTCCTTCATGCGCAGGCGCGCGGCGTTGCGGATGACCGTCTCACCTTTGCACAGCGCGCCCAGCACCATCAGCACCGGCCCCAGATCGGGACAGTCCGCAAGGTCGATCTCCGTCCCCCGCAAAGCGCTTTTTTCAAACAGCGCCGCGCCGTCCGTCCGGGTGATGCGCGCGCCGCAGCGCGCCAGGATGTCCAGTATGGCCCGGTCGCCCTGCAGAGAATCCTCCCGCAGGCCCGTGACGGCCACGCCGCCCCGGGCCGCGCCCAAAACCGCCAGAAACGCGGCCTGGGAATAATCGCCCTCCACCGTGTACGCGCAGGGGCGGTACGTCTGCCCGCCGGGCACGGCGATGGTGTTTTCATCCGTGAACGCGGCCCGCACGCCGAAATCGGCCAGCGCACGCAGCGTCAGGTCCACATAACTGCGGCTCTCGAACG
Organism: Ruthenibacterium sp.; assembly: GCF_017421385.1. Classification (NCBI taxonomy): domain Bacteria; kingdom Bacillati; phylum Bacillota; class Clostridia; order Eubacteriales; family Oscillospiraceae; genus Ruthenibacterium; species Ruthenibacterium sp. The sequence goes on from NZ_JAFOIN010000081.1 coordinate 130,765, forward strand.
GAGGCGTGATTCGAATGACGCTGGCGCCGGAAAGCAGCGGAAGAGCAAACAGCAGCCCGCTGATGAACTGGCTGCTGATGTTTCCCGCCAGCGTATATTCCCCGGCGGACAGCGCGCCGCGCACCGTAATCCCGTCTGCGTCCTGCGCAAAGCCGAGGCCCCGCTCCGCAAACATCCGCGCATATACGCCCTGCGGACGCTCCATCAGCCGCCCTCGCCCGGTAAAGCGTACCGGCGCGTCCGTGAGGGAAAAGAGTGGGATGAGAAACCGCAGCGTGCTGCCGCTTTCGCAGCAATCCACCGGGCCGGACACCGGCGCAAAGGGCAGGCCGCCCGTTCCTTTTAGGATAAGGGAGCCCGGGCCGGAGACAGTGCGCTCACCGCTCCAATGGGCATAGGCCGCCGCGGCGCCGCGCCTGCACTCCGGCGCGTCCATATCCGCCGCGGACGCACCCAGCAGGCGCATGGCGGCAAGCGTTGCCGTGATATCCTGCGAGGCGGAAAGGTTCAACACGCGGCTTTCGCCTTTGGCCAGCGCCGCGCAGATGAGCGCACGGTGTGCCATGCTTTTGGACGGCGGCGCGGCCACGCGGCCGGATATCTCACTTGGGTACAGAATCGCGCGCATGGGCAAACCTCCTGTTTAAAATCCGCCGCGCACGGGGCGGATTTATTTTAAATGAAAAAGGGGTTCGCCACCCCTTTTTGGCGGCATTCGCCGCGTGGCTTGCACTTTGCTGCGCAAAGATGCATGGCTTTGCCACCGCCAGCTTTTCCCCGGATTCTTCTTTTGCTTCTTTGCCTTTTTCGACAGTCTGACGCCGCGCCTGAGGCGCGGCGGGACTGTTTCGGGCTGTGTCGTTGGCGATGCGGCAGAGCAACCCCACGACGCTTTCTCCGGGCCGTTTAAAAACGGGAATTCAAAGCGTTTCTTCCTTATTCCAGAAAAGCGTACATTCTCCATCGGCTTGAACAAATCTGGTTGCAACACGGTATCTCTTCATTTGATCCGTCTCGATAACGGTACGCGGGTTATCACGATCCAGCGTTGCAATAACGTTCCTCTCTCTGCCCTGAATTTCAACAAAAACCGTCCCTTTTGTCGTGCTCGACAAAAAGGTGAACGAATAACGCCCCGCCTTCCGAAGGCAAATCACCCTTTTGACGACTCCGTTGCAGGATGAAAAATTCGCTTTTATGAAATTCCGTCTCATTCCGAACCGGGGCGAACCGATATAAAGCAGCGCTGTCTTAGCATTTATTACCAAAAATCCGTTCAGATAAAGGAAATAACCCAATCCGCCGGCCATTGCCCCAAGCGCAAAGAGCCCGCACAGCTTTCCCACGAACCCTGCTCCCTTCGATAAAATTTCATTCCCGCGCAAAGATCTTCATTCCAGAGGCGGTGTTTTTTACGCCGGCGCGGGGCCGCGGCAGGCGCAGGCCTGCCGGGAAGGCGCGCGCATTGCCTCCAGCAGGGGGCAATGTCTGCGGGCCCGGTTTTGCGAAGCAAAACAGAGGCCGGTTTAAGGCCGACAAGGACGCGGCGGAAAACCAGCCCTTATTTGCCGTTGAGGAGCTTAGGGGGCTTTCCGTGTTTACATATCCCGCCCAATGACCTGGGCGATTTTACGTCCCTTTTCCACCACGGCGCGGAATTTTTCCGGCTTCAGGCTCTGGGCACCGTCGCTCCAGGCGGCTTCGGGGTTGTCGTGCACTTCAATGATCAGGCCGTCCGCCCCGGCCGCAATGGCCGCAAGGCTCATGCTTTCCACAAGGCGCCAGTCGCCCGTGGCGTGGCTGGGGTCGATGATGACAGGCAGATGGGATTTCTGCTTGAGGATGGGCACCACCGAAAGGTCCAGCGTGTTGCGGGTGTATTTTTCAAACGTGCGGATGCCGCGCTCGCAGAAAATGACGTTTTCATTGCCGCCGGCCATGATGTACTCCGCGCTCATGATCCATTCCTCGATGGTATTGGCAAGCCCGCGCTTGAGCAGCACAGGCTTTTTCATTTTGCCCACGGCCTTCAAAAGCTGGAAGTTCTGCATATTGCGCGCACCGATCTGCACAAGGTCCACATATTCCTCAAATTCATCGATCTTGTCCTCGCTCATCAGCTCGCTGACGATGGGCATACCGGTCGCTTTACGCGCCGCCGCCATGGCCAAAATGCCCTCTGTGCCAAGGCCCTGGAACGCATAGGGAGAGGTGCGCGGCTTGTACGCGCCGCCGCGCAGCATGCAGCCGCCCGCGTCCTTCACTTCGCGGGCAATGCGCACGGCCTGCTCCTCGCTCTCGATGCTGCACGGCCCGCCGATGACGGCGATCTTTTCGCTGCCGCCCACCTTGATACCGCCCACGTCGATGATGCTGTCCGCCTCGTGAAACAGGCGGTTCGCCTTTTTGTAAGGCTCGGACACACGCTGCACGTTTTCCACATACGGGTTCGCCCGCACCTGTTTTTCGTCGATAACCGTCGTGTCGCCCACCAGGCCGAACACATTGTAATCCGTGCCGCGGATCATGGTGACGGACAGGCCCTTCGCCTCAAACTCGCGGATGATCTTATCCAGTTCCGCCGCCGGAGTGCCCCGTTTTGTGCTGATGATCATTGCTTTCTTTCCCCTCTGCTTGTTGGATTACCGCGCGCCGCGCGGCAGGTGCGGCCCAGCGCCGCCGCGTGCCGTTTCCGTGCGGCACGCTGTATGATTTTTTATACTCTAAGTATTTTTGCTTCTGATTATTTCAATTAGTTTTTCCATGGCGTGAACATAGCCCTGCTTGCCCTCGCCCGCGAATTTACAGCAGCAGGCCATGCCCAGATAACTCACCTGACGGAAATCCTCCCGTTTTGCCACGTCGGAGATATGCACCTCGGCGGCAGGGACGGACACAGCCTTAAGCGCGTCCAGAATGGCGATGCTGGTATGCGTATAAGCCCCGGCGTTGATGACGATGCCGTCCATGCGCCCATACGCCTGCTGAATGGCCGTAACAAGGTCCCCCTCGTGGTTCGACTGGTAAAACTCCGCATCCACGCCCAGCCGCCGCGCCTCGGCCGCAACGTATTCCACCAGGCCGTCATAGGTCAGCGTGCCGTACAGGTCCGGTTCGCGGATGCCCAGCATGTTCAGGTTCGGCCCGTTAATGATCAAGAATTTCATAAAAACGCTCCTTTATGGCTTCGGCCACGCTTTCAAAGGGGCCGTCGTTTTCCACACGCGCATCGCACGCCGCGGCGTACAGTGGCGCACGTGCCGCATGCATGGCGGCCAGCGCCTCCGCACTTTGGGAAAGGGGCCGCGCCCCTCCCACCGCGAGCTGCCCGAGCGGCCTGTCGATGTAGACCACCACGCCGTTCTGACGCAGAGCGCGCACGTTCTGCGCCCGCAGCACCGCGCCGCCGCCGGTGGCGATCACCTGGCCGTTTTCCTTGCCCAGCTCCGCCGCCACAGCGCTTTCCAGGTTGCGGAAGGGCGTTTCATTGCCCGGGGAAAGGATGCTGCTGATGGGCCCGCCGATGCGTTCCACCAGAACGTCGTCCATATCCACAAAGCGCTTGCCCAGCAGCTTGGCGCAGGCTTTTCCCAGGCTGCTTTTGCCGCTGCCGGGCATGCCCACCAGGACCAGGTTGGACAGCTTTCCGCGCAGCTCCCGGTCGATGCGGTCGATCTCCGCGTCCGGGAGCGGCCTGCCGAGAAAATGCTCCGCCGCGTACTTCGCCTGGGCCACCAGCATCAGCATGCCGTTGACGGCGGGCAGGCCGCGGGCTTCGGCCTGCTGCAAAAGAGCGGTGCGGAACGGATTGTAAATAACGTCAAGCACAGCTTCCAGCCGTGGGTAATTCTCCAGCGCCACAAGGCATTCGCCGTTGTTCGGATACATGCCCACGGGGCTGGTGTTTACGATCACCTGCACGTCCGCGCGCCGCGCGGCCTCCTCGTAGGTGATGGCGTTCCCGGCTCTGCGGCGGCTGACGAGCACGGCCTGCGCCGCCCCCTCGGCCCTTGCCACAGCCAGCACGGTCTTCTGTGTGCCGCCCGTACCCAGCAGCATCACGGTTTTTCCCCGCAGTGAAATGCCGTTCCGCCGCAACAGACAGGTAAAGCCCGCAAAATCGGTATTGTGGCCCTCCAGCCGTCCGTTTTTGTTGACGATGGTGTTCACCGAGCCGATGGCCCGGGCCGCGTCGTCGATGACGTCGCAGTAGGGCATCACAAGCTCCTTATAAGGGATCGTGACGTTGATCGCCTTAAAATCCCGCGCGCGCATGAACGCGTGGGCCTCCTCCGGCGTAGGCAGCGGGCACAGGCGGTAATCGTAGCCCGCCAGCGCCTCGTGGATGGGCTTTGAATAGCTGTGCCCCAGCCGCCCGCCGATCAATCCATATTCCATGCCGCGCCCTCCTGCCATGCCGTGCCGAAGTGCTGGCCGCACAGGTCCGCCAGGCCGAAGGCCACCAGACTGTCCTGCACCACACGCGCCCGGTGCAGGATGCACGGGTCGTGCCGGCCGCTGATCTGCAGCGTGGCATTGCGCTTTGCGGCAAAGTCCACGGTCTGCTGCACCTTGTAAATGCTGGGCGTAGGCTTTACCACCGTGCGCAGCACCAGCGGCATGCCGTTGCTGATGCCGCCGTTTACGCCGCCGTTGTGGTTGGTAGCCGTGACGACGCGGGTTCCCTGCATGCGGAACGCATCGTTGGCCCTGCTGCCCGTCAGCCCCGCAAAGCCGAAGCCTAGGCCGAACTCCACACCCTTGACGGCGGGAATGCTGAACAGCAGCGCGGCCAGCGTGCTTTCCACGCTGCCGAAAAATGGCTCGCCCAGGCCCGCGGGCAGGCCCAGGACAACCGTTTCCAGAATCCCTCCCACGGAATCGCCCTCGGCGGCAGCCGCCTCAATGGCCTGCGTCATGGCGCGGGCGCGCAGCGGGTCCAGCACCGCAAAATCCGCGGCGTTCAGTGCGTCCAGCTGCTCCTTCAGCCGCGCCGGGTCGCCGGAAAAGGGCGCGTCGTCAATGCCCGCGCATTGCGCCAGATGTGTGGCGATGGCGACGCCCTTTGTTTGCAGCAGTTTTGTGAAGATGCTGCCCGCCGCCACAACGGGGGCCGTGAGCCGCCCGCTGAAATGCCCGCCGCCCCGCGCGTCCTGATGGCCGCCGTACTTCATGTGGGCGGTGTAATCCGCGTGGCCGGGGCGCAGCAGCTCCTCTGTTTTTGTATAATCGCCGCTGCGGGTATTGGTGTTTTCAATCACAAGCGTCAGCGCCGTACCCGTGGCCGCGCCCCTGTATACGCCCGAAAGCACGCGCACCGCGTCCGCCTCTGTGCGGGAAGTGGATATTTTTCCCTTGGCGCGGCGTTTTTCCATCTGCCCGCGCATGAATTCCATGTCCACGGGCACGCCGGGCGCAAGGCCCGTCACTGTGGCGCCCACAGCGGGGCCGTGGCTCTCGCCGAAGATCGTGAGCGTGACGCTTTTGCCGTATGTGTCGCTCATCGCACGCCCCCCCCGATGATGGCCTTCAGATCCTCCAAGGGAACCTTGTCCAGCCTGCATTCGCCCAGGCGGGGCACCTTTACCACGGTGATGGCGCCGTCCGGCCCGGTCTTTTTGTCGTGACGGATAAATTCAAATATTTCATCGCCATCGTAGCGGATACGGGACGGCAGGCCCAGCTTTTTATACACGGCCCGCGTGCGGCGGCGCAGCGAGGCGTCCTCGATCATGGGCAGCATGCCCAGCGCCACGCATTCCCCGTGGTACAGCCCGCCCAGATGGTTTGCGCTTTCAATAGCGTGGCCCAGCGTATGGCCGAAGTTCAGCGTGGCGCGCAGGCCGGCCTCCCGCTCGTCCCGCTCCACCACGTTCTTCTTCATCACCAGGCTGCGGTAGACGATCTCCTCGATCTTCTCGTGGGCGTCCTCTGTTTCGAACAGCTCAAACAGGCCCTCGTCCGCGATCAGCCCCGCCTTCACGGCCTCTGCAAGGCCGTTGATGAAATGGCGCTCGGGCAGGCTTTTCAACGTGTCCGGGTCCGCCACCACAAGGCTGGGCTGGTAAAAAGCGCCCACAGTGTTTTTGGTGCCCGCCAGGTTGATGGCCGTTTTTCCGCCGATGGAGGAATCGATCTGCGAAAGCGTCGTGGTGGGGCAGTTGATGAACGTAACGCCCCGCATATAGCTGGCCGCGGCAAAGCCCGCAAGGTCCCCTACAACGCCGCCGCCAAGCGCCAGCACCGCGTCGCCGCGGGTAAAGCCGTGCTCCAGCATCACGGTGAGCAATTGGCCGAAGCACTCCAGGCTCTTGGTCCCCTCGCCCTGCGGCAGCACTACGGGCACGCCCTCCCGGCACTGGGCCAGTACGGTTTTCAGGTATGCCTCCGGAACTCCGGTGTCGCTTACCACCAGCACGCGGCGGTTCAGGTTGATCAGCTGCCCCACGCGCGAAAGGCCGCCCTGCTTGATAATGATGTCATAGCTGCGCACGCCAAGGCGCATCGTCAATTTCATACTCATATCCTCACACCCGCGTTTTTCTGCGCCGCGCTGTGCGCGGCTGAAAACTGTTTTCCCGCTGTTTTACCGTGCCGCCTGGCGGTCATATACGCCAAGCACACGCACGGTCCTGCACACGCCGGACAGCGTGTCCAGCAGCTCTTTCGATTTTTCCGCCGAAAGGTCGCCTACGACCTCCACATAAAAATAATATTCCCACGGCACATTGGGCATGGGACGGCTTTTGATGCACTCCAGATTGAAGCCCATCGCACCGATGAGCTGCATCACACGGGCCAGCCGGCCCGCCCGGTGGTCCACAGTGAACAACAGGCTGAACCGGTTGCCCGCAGCGTTCATCCTCCTGCCGATGACGATGAAGCGCGTGGTATTCGTCTCGCTGGTATTGATGTTCTCCGCCAGCACCGAAAGGCCGTACAGCGCCGCCGTCTCCAGCGAAGCGATGGCCGCCACGCTTTTATCTCCCGCCTCGGCTACGCTTTTTGCCGCGGCGGCAGTATTTTGGAAGGCCTGCGTTTCCAGCCCCAGGCTGCGGATGAACTTTGCCGACTGCTGCAGCGCCTGCGGATGGGACACAGCCTTTTTCACGTCCGACAAATGCGCGCCCGGAACGCCCAGCAGATTCTGGCTGACGGGCAGGTCGTATACGTCGCACACGCAGATATCCCTGTGGGCATAGCACAGGTCCAGCACCTCGGAAACGTCGCCCGCATGGCTGTTTTCAAAGGGCAGCACGCCGTAGGCCGCGTCGCCGCCGGCCACAGCGTCGAACACCTCCGCCCAGGTGGGATACGCCTGCGCCCGTACATGCTGGAACAGGCGGGTGAGGGCAATGTGGCTGAACGCGCCCTCCACGCCCTGATAGGCCACGGTCCCCATGCCCAGCACCGCGCGTTGGAACGCGCGGGACAGGCCCATGGTGTGGCGGATGAAATCCTCGTAATATTCAGCGTAGGCCTCGTCCGGCAGCCGGGCGCAGTTTTTGGCCACGACGGCCTCCTCCCGGGAAGCGTCCAAAACAGGCAGGCCCCGGGCCTGCTTGTATGCGGCCACCCTGCGCACGGCGTCCATACGGCGGCAGAACAGCGCCGCCATCTCCGCGTCCACCGCGTCGATCTCTCTGCGCGCCTGTTCCAGCTCGTTTTCCTGCTGCTCCATGGGCAGCACCTCCCCGTTGCTTCGATTTTTCGGGCAAAATCCAGGTAAAAACGGATATAAAATGTCCGGCGTCCTGCAACCCGTAAAGCGTATATACAGATGTATTATAGCATTATCCGCCCGGCAGCGCTATACAAACCACACAAAAAACAAGATTTTATCCCGGCAATTCGGCAATTTTTCAAACGGCCAGGGCGGCGCCGCCGACCGATATGCTATAATGATCTCAAACCCACGCGATCATGAAAAAAAGGGGGGAACGGAAAGAATGAAGATTCGTCTTGCAAAACACACCCGCGCCCTTGCGGCGGCGCTGGCGTTCTGTGTGCTCAGCGCGGTGCCGGCTTACGCGCAGGAGGACGACACAGTGGAGGTTCCCGGCGTGCCCGTCACGCTGTCGCTGCCCGCCGGCAGCCTCATCCTTACGCGCGAAACACCCGTGGACGACGCCATTTTCGAAACGTTGAACGTAGACGGCGCAGCCATACTCGAAAACATGAATAAAAACGATCTGTATCTGGACGCCGTTCTTTTTAAACCTCCTTTGGAGTTTACCCTTGTCCGCGTTCAACTCCCTTCCAACAGCCTGGTCGATTGGGAAAACTCCGAGGATGCGCAATTGTGCGCTTTTGTAGAAGCCATCTACGAACAACTGGATAATATTACGGCCGACGATTGTAGCGTTTACTCCTCTGAACAGGGCATCCGCTTTGTCCGCGCCAATATTCTAGGTTCCAAGGATGGCATAACAACGCATTCCTGTCAATACATCACCATTCGCGGCGCCGATGTCTATTACTTAACAGGAATTGCCCTGTACGGTGACACGCTCACTTCTTCGGAATACGATTTTGTTGAGAAAGTCGCCGGCGGCCTGCGCTTTACCGGCCCGGCCCCACTTCCCCGGACGGCTTCCGCCGGGCTAAATGGGGACGACCCGCTCTACAAAGTGCTGGTCGGCGTGCTGTCGGCAGCCTGTCTGGGGCTCATCGCATGGGTAATCCGTAACATGCGCAAAAAAAGCGCTCCTTGCGTCCCGGCGCAGGCCATGCCGCCGGCGGCCGAGCCCTTTGGGGCTACCACGGTGGGAGCCCCCCGGTTCCCACCGCTTCGGCCGGGCCTCCGGGCACCGAGCGCTCGGGAGCCGCGCCCGACGCCGTCCCCGTCTTCTGCCCGCTGTGCGGCCAGCGCCTGCCGTCCGGCGTAGCGTTCTGTCCCGGCTGCGGAACTCCAATTTCCTGACGCCCGTACTTCATGCATCTTGCAAGCGCCCCCGCGCGGCCGTTTTTTACGGGCCGCGCGGGGGCGCTTTTGCTTTATCTCAGCGGCCCTGCAGCATGGGCATCTGCGCCATGCGGCCGAAGGCCTCCTCCATTTTGTCCAACCCCACGGTGCAGGCGATGCGCAGATACCCTTCTCCCGCGTCGCCGAAGGCCGAGCCGGGCAGCATCAGCACATGGGCTTCTTCCAAAATACGCTCACAGGCCTCGGCGCTTGTAAGCCCTGTCGGCCCCACACCGGGGAACAGGTAAATGCCGCCCCCCGCCGGGCTGAGCGTGAACCCCGGCAGCTCCCGGATGCGCTGTGCGCCATAGGCCATGCGCGCGGAAAATTCCGGCACAATCTGCGCAGCAAGCTCTTTGCGGCGGCGCAGCGCGTGCAGCGCGGCGCGCTGGGAGGGCGCGGGCGCGGAATATACCACGCTGTCGTTGATGCTTTTCACCGCCCGCGCAATGGGCTCCGGCGCTACAATGTTGCCCACGCGGAAGCCCGTCATCACAAAATTCTTGCTGAAGCTGTTGATGGCCACCGTGCGCTCTTTCATGCCCGGCAGCGTCAAAACAGGCAAAAATGGCTCGCTGTAACAAAAGCTGGTGTAAATATCATCCGCCACCACCAGCAGGTCGTTCTTCCGGGCAAAGCGCGCCACCGCCTCCAGCGTCGGTCGGGAATAACACACACCCGTGGGATTGTTGGGTGTATTGATGACCAGCGCCTTGGTGCGCGGCGTCAGATACTGCGCAGCGCGCTCCATATCCGGCTGCCAGCCGTCCGCTTCGCGGCAGGGCACGAACACCGGCACGCCGCCGCCCAGCCGTACCTGTGTGGCATAGGCTGAAAAGTACGGATCAAAAATGAGCACCTCGTCGCCGGGGTCCAGGATGGCCTCCATAACAAGGTACATGGCAACGCACCCGGCCGTGGAGACAAAAATTTCCCGTTCACCCAGCGCCACGCCGTATTCTTCGGCGTAAAACCGGGCAATCTCCTCCCGAAGCTCCGGGTCCCCCCAGGGGTCGGTGTATTTCGTATGGCCCGCGCCCGCGTCTGCAAACGCCAGGTCGATGATTTTCTGCGGCGTTTTCAGGTCCGGATCGCCGATGGACAGGTCGATGATATCAGGATATCTGCCCGCCTTCTCAAATACTGTCATCATGGGGTTGCGGTCTTCCTGCTGCCAACGCCGCGCTCTGAAATCTTTCATGCTCTCTCCACTCCTATTCCCCGGGGGTCCGGCCGTCCGCCGGGCCAATATAGGCGAACCGCCGAGACGCTTTGCCGTCCCGTTCCACCGTTTCATTCCACATAGCGGCCGGACGCACCCAAAGCCCGCGCTCACCATACAGCGCACGGTATACCACCATTTCCTCTTGCGTCTCGCTGTGGCGGGCACAGAACAGCACCTCATACTCGTTTCCCTTGAAGTGCCGGTAACGGCCCGGTTTTACGGATGGCTCCATATCCGTCCCTCCCTTTTTTGCGCTGAAGATATGCCAAAAGTATAGCACAAAGCCGCCGCCCGTGCCATTCTTTTTGCGTTCACAGCAGGAATATGGTATAATATGTCCGCTTGGCGAATGCGAGCCACAGGCGAAGCATGAGCCTAGCGGCATAGATACCATGTTTCTTAGTGAACACGAGCGATACGCGAAGTGTGAGCTTAGAAATATGGTATAATAACCCTCAAAGCTGCCGCTTACGCGGCTGCGCGTGTGCGCTGCACACGCCCCTGTGCCGGCGCACAGAGCTTTGAGAACATTGAACCATGCAAAACCGCAGCAGGTGCGGTTTTGTTGAGGCCGCTTCGAACCCCCAAAGCTGCCGCTTACACGGCTGCGCGTGTGCATTGCACACGCCCCTGTGCCGGCGCACAGGGCTTTAAGAACATTGAACCATGCAAAATTTCAGCGAGTGAAATTTTGTTTGAAGCCGCCTGCGGCTTCAACGCCATCTTTCTAAGCGGCCAAGCGCGATAAGTGGAGCGGCGGGCTTTAGAAGGGCGGCGGAACGTCTGTTTATCCGGACTTTCCCCGCAACAGGAGGACTGATCATGCGCGTACTGAAAAAAATCCTTCTCTGGCTGCTGCTCGTGGCCGTACTGGCCGCGCTCATCGTGGGCGGGGCGGTGGCCTGGTTTTACTATAATACCGACCCCGAAGCATTCGACGCTCCTGCCGTTACCGCGGGCGGCACGGCGCTGGCCGTCAACGGCTATGAATGGAACGCCCCTGTGATGGGCGGCGTCCTGTTCAAAAGCGCGTCCGCGCCCGCCACGCTGGAAACGCAGGATCTGGGCACTTGGGAGCAGGCCTCGCTGGATATAACACTGCCCGCGGACCGGCCCACGCATCTTGTGGTGAAGGACGCATCCGGCAATGTGCTGCTGGACGTAAATAACGAGGCTCAGGTGACCGTTGCGTTCCCCGCCAACGGCAAGTACACGCTGGAAGCGGACGTAACGGTTCCCCGGCACAGTTCCGCCGATAAACCCGGCGCGCCCGCCCACGGATACGGCGTGTTCCGGTACAGCGCCCGCGTCAACGTCAGCGCACAACCCAAGGTGGAATTTTCCTCCACGCGGGTGGAGCAGGGCGCAGTGGTCACCGTGCTACTCACGGGCTTTCTGGACGGGCCGGAGCCATCCGTCGAAACAGATCTCAGCCTGGCCCAATTCTGTGACGTGCCTGGCGGAAAGGCCGCGTTCATCGGTGTGCACTACAACCGGGAGCCCGGCGATTATACCGTGCGCGTAACGTGCGGCAGCGTCGACGTGACGCAGACTGTGACTGTCGTTCACCGGGATTTTCCCAAGCAGAACATGACCATTGACCAGAGCGTGGCCGACGCCACGGTGAACAGCGCCGCCGCCAATCAGGAATGGAAAGACGTAATGTTTCCGCTGTACGCCTCGGCGGACGCGGAGATCTACTGGAGCGGCACGTTCATCCGCCCCTGCGGCACCACCGCCCAGAACACCCAGTACGGCCTGTACCGCTACACCAACGGTTCGCCTTACCCTGAACGACACGCAGGCATCGATTATGACTGCGACCTGGGCGATGCGGTCTGGGCTCCGGGCCGGGGCAAGGTGGTCTATGCCGGCTTTTTGCAAATGACGGGCAACACCGTTGTCATCGAACACGGCGGCGGCCTCAAAAGCTATTTCTTCCACCTGGATTCCCTTGCCTGCAAGCAGGGGGACATCGTGGAAAAAGAACAGCTTATCGGGCAGGCGGGCAGCACGGGCTATTCCACAGGCCCGCACCTGCACTACGAGGCGCGCATCGGCAACCAGAGCATTGACCCCGACCAGCTTTTCAACGGCAGCAGCGGGCTGTACTTTGCCCGATAAACCGCCGGAACAAGGAGATACCGGATGGAACCGAACGAACCCCTGAACGCGGCCCCGCAGCCGGACGCCGCGCCTGTTACAACACAGTCTCCCGCCGCAACACAGGAGCGCTCGGCCGAAAAGCCCCGCGCTGCCGTCCGCGTGACGCAGCAATTTGTGGTGCGCATGCAGCGGGGCCAGAACGAGGCCGCGCTGCCCCCCAAGGGCGGTAAACCGCCCCTGCGTGCCACCTACAATGCAGTGGGCCAGCTGCTCTACCGCGTGGGCACACAGGCGGAATACACCTGCATCCGGCTGGGGCGCGGCATACGCGGCGCGTTCCGGCTGGCGCTGCGCGCCGCGGCCGCGCTGCTGCGCTTTGTGGGCGGCCCGTTGCTGGCGCTGTTTTCCAGCATCTGGGACGACCTTACGGCCCCAGCACGCCGTTTTGCCAGCGGCGTGCGCCATATGCGCGACGCCGCGCGGGCGGAAGCCCAGGCGGGCGGCAGCGGCAAGCGGGCCGGTTTTGCCTATTTTAAAAACGGCGTCCATGCCTACCGGCATCTGATCGGCGGCGCTCTGCGCTACCTGATGCCCGCCGCCGCGCTGTGTGTGCTGGTTTTCACCGTGCAGGAGGTGCTGGGCTCCAGCTTCTCGCTGGGCGTGAGCTACAGCGGCGACTTTCTTGTATTCATCGAAAATGAAGGCGTTTGGGATTCCGCCGAAAAAATGGTGCAGGAACGCGTGATGGCGTCCGAGGGCGCCAAGGTGGAATGGGACGAGCATCCGGTGTTCGAGCTTCGCATCGTGGACCCCGCCGCCCGCACCAGCGCCAGCGACCTGGTGGACAAGATCATCGCGGCATCCTCAGACAAGATCATGAAAGCCGTGGGCATCCGCGTGAACGGGGAGCTTATCGGTGTTGTGGAGGACGGACGTGCGGTGCAGCAGCTTTTGGACGACACACTGGCCGCTTATAACGACGGCACCCACGAGCGCGTGGAATTTTTGTACCCCATCGAGCAGGTGCCCGGCACCTATTTCACAAACTCTGTGCAGGATACCACGATGGTGCTGCAGGCTTTGCAGTCCAGCGACGTGCTGAGCGTAAAGGTGACGGACCTCATTGAATATGACGAGACCCTGGAATATACCACAGAGGAAGTGGAATCCGACCAGTACAACAAAGGCGTGCGCTTTATCTCCCAGCGCGGGCGCGACGGCACCCAGCATGTGGTGGCCGAGCAGACCAGCGTCAACGGTAGCGTCATCTCCACCGTTCCCGTGGAAGTGACCGTCACCGAGGAAATGACACCGCGCATCTATACCATCGGCACGCGTGAGGCACAGTACGGTGTTTCCACAGCCGCCGGCGGAAGCGTCGTGGGCACGGGCTCCATGACGTTCCCGGTGCCAAGCCTCTCCTATATCACCACGCGCTTTGGCAGCGGCCACCGCGGCATCGACCTGTGTGCGCCCAACGGCACGCCTATCCTTGCGGCGGATTCCGGCACGGTCATCGAGGCCGGCTACCACTGGAGCTTTGGCAATTATCTGCTTATTGACCATGGCAACGGTATCACCACGCGCTACGCTCACTGCTCGGCGCTGCTGGTGGGCGCGGGCTCCACCGTTACGCGCGGCCAGCAGATCGCCACCATCGGCATTTCCGGCGTCGCCACAGGCTACCATTGCCATTTTGAGGTAGCAGTGAACGGAAGCCTGGTGAACCCAGCGCCTTATCTCGGCGTAAGTTGAACCTCCGCCTTTCCGTTTGCGGAAAGCGCCTCGCCCTTGGCCGCGGATGAACTCTAGACGCGGCCAAGGGCTGTTTGTATGGAATTTGAAAAGGGCTCGATGCTGCGGGCCGAGATAGGCCGGGGCGGCCGAAGCCGGGGATGAGCGTAAAGACCGGCGCAAAGAAAAGCATGCTGACGGCAAGGCAGACGCATTGCCCGAATGCGCGGCACTTGCACACGACAAGCAGGGCACAGTTTGTCGAACCGTCCGCCTGAATAGGGAAAGGGAGACTGTACGAAAGCCGGCGCAGCATCCGCCACACAAACCCTACGGTCGAGTACTTGGCCAACATGCTCGGGAAAAATACCATCCTGCTGTTATCCGTAGGCATACATGCTCCCTCCGCTTTTCCTATTGGAAGCGGGAACCATCCGTTTCCAGGAGGGTTATAGTGAAAAAGGGCGGAAAGGCAACCATCTGTATTTTTCACGGAACGTAAAAATTGCGGCCAAAACGCTTGACAGAGGCGGAGGAATGCATTATCCTATAAAACATACTAAAATGATAGGAAATGGAGGCGCAGGGCATGAGCCGGGATACCATTCAGCAGCGGCTGTGCCGCTGGCGGAACAGCCGAATGTGCATGGGAGGATGACCGCCGCACACCCGCCCGCGCCGTGCGGCGCGGGCCTGCACAGAAAGAAGGCTGTTACCATGTCTGATTTTAAAGGTTTGAACGTACATTTTGAAACGCTCCAGCTCCACGCGGGGCAGGAAAACCCGGATCCCGCCACGGACGCCCGCGCCGTGCCGATCTACCAGACCGCCTCGTATGTGTTCCACAGCAGCGCCCATGCAGCCGACCGCTTCGGCCTGCGGGACGCGGGAAACATCTACGGCCGCCTGACGAACCCCACGCAGGATGTGTTCGAGCAGCGCGTAGCGGCGCTGGAGGGCGGCGCAGCCGCGCTTGCGGTCGCTTCGGGCGCAGCGGCTATCGCTTATGTGTTCGGGGCGCTGGCGCCGGCTGGCCGGCATATCGTTTCCTCCAAGACCATTTACGGCGGCACATACAATCTGCTGGCTCATACGCTGCCGCTTTCGGGCGTAACGGCCACATTTGTGGATATTGGCGACCCGTCGGCCGTGGAGGCCGCCATCCGGCCGGAAACGCGCCTGCTGTTTGCCGAGACTTTGGGAAACCCCAATTCCGACGTGGCGGATGTGGAAACGCTGGCCGCCATCGCCCACCGTCACGGCATACCGCTGGTGGTGGATTCCACCTTTGCCACGCCCTACCTGCTGCGCCCCATTGAATACGGCGCGGATGTGGTGGTGCATTCGGCAACAAAATTTATCGGCGGGCACGGCACGTCGCTGGGCGGCGTCATTGTGGAGGGCGGCGGGTTCGATTGGGCGGCCGCGGGCCGGTTCCCGGCCCTCAGCGCGCCCAACCCCAGCTACCACGGCGTCAGCTTCACGCAGGCTGCGGGGCCCGCGGCGCTGGTCACCTATATCCGCGCGGTGCTGCTTCGGGATACGGGCGCGGCCATCTCGCCTTTCAATGCTTTTCTGCTGCTGCAGGGGCTGGAGACCCTTTCCCTGCGTGTGGAGCGCCATGTGGAAAACGCGCTTCGTGTTGTCGATTTTCTGGTGAACCATCCGAAGGTGGAGCGGGTAAACCATCCTTCTTTGCCGGAAAATGGATATCGCCCGCTGTATGAAAAGTATTTTCCCCGCGGCGGCGGCTCCATCTTTACGTTTGAGATCAAAGGCGGCGCGGCCGAGGCGCAGGCGTTCATTGATAAACTGCGCATCTTTTCGCTGCTGGCGAATGTGGCGGACGTCAAAAGCCTGGCCATCCACCCGGCAAGCACCACGCATTCCCAGATGACGCCGGAGGAGCTGGCCCAAAGCGGCATCCGGCCAAATACCATCCGCCTGT
Organism: Ruthenibacterium sp.; assembly: GCF_017421385.1. NCBI lineage: Bacteria > Bacillati > Bacillota > Clostridia > Eubacteriales > Oscillospiraceae > Ruthenibacterium > Ruthenibacterium sp. Next base: position 146,743 of record NZ_JAFOIN010000081.1, read on the forward strand.
CCATTGGCACGGAACACATCGATGACATTCTGGCGGACCTTGCCGCGGCGCTGGAGGCTTGAACCGGAAGCCGCTCTATGCCGCGGAGGGCTTCAAAGAAATACGCAAAGCGGCGGCCCCGGGCCGCCGCTTTTGCGTTGCGGGCACAGCCCGCGGAAGGGAGAACGCAATGGAACAGGCAACGGGCGCGCGGCGTGCCGCTGTGGCTATGAGCGGGGGTGTGGACAGCTCTGTTGCGGCGCTGCTGCTGGCACAGGCGGGCTGGGCCTGTACGGGTGTGACGCTGCGCCTGTATGCGGGTGCGGATGCCGCGCCGGACGGCGCGCGCACCTGCTGCTCGCTGGAGGATGTGGAGGACGCGCGCGCCGTGGCACGACGGCTGGGCATCCGGCACTACACCTTTAATTTCACAGAAGCTTTTGAACGGGATGTGATCGGGCGCTTTGTGCAGGGATATCTGGCGGGTGAAACGCCCAACCCCTGTATCGACTGCAACAAACACATCAAGTTTTCCGCGCTGCTGCGCCGGGCTCAGCTCATGGGCTGTACCCATGTGGCCACGGGACATTACGCACGCATTGTCCGGGGCGCCAATGGGCGGATGCTGCTGCAGACAGGGCTGGACGCGGGCAAGGACCAGAGCTACATGCTCTACGGCATGACGCAGCGGGAGCTGGCGCACACGCTGTTCCCGCTGGGCGCGCTGACAAAAGCGGAGGTGCGCGCGCTGGCACTGGAAAACGGCTTTGGCAACGCCCGCAAGCGGGACAGCCAGGACATCTGCTTTGTGCCGGACGGCGATTATGCCGCCTTTGTGGAGCGGCACACGGGCTGCCCCTGTCCGCCGGGGGATATCCTGGATGAAGCCGGACGCGTCGTGGGACGCCACAGGGGATATATCCGATACACCGTGGGCCAGCGCAGGGGCTTGGGCATTGCTGCGCCGCAGCCGTTGTATGTGCGCGGCGTGTGCCCGGCGCGCAACACCGTTACAGTTGCCGGGGCCGGTGCGCTGTATACCGACACCGTGGACGCGCGGGAGCTGAACTGGATCGCCTGCGACGCACTGGGCGAACGTCCGGTGCGCCTGCTGGCAAAGCTGCGCTACCGCCAGCCCGCCCGCCGGGCCACTGCGTGGCAGACAGGCCCCGACACACTGCGCGTGCGCTTTGACGAGCCGCAGCGCGCGCCCGCGCCGGGACAGGCGCTGGTGCTGTACGACGGAGGAACGGTGGTGGGCGGAGGCGTTCTTTTTTCCACGGTCTGAAACAAAAAACGCGCGGCGTACCGCACTGGCACGCCGCACGTTTTTTTGTTATACTGGTAAACAACGGCGGGGCGGAGCGGCGCCCTGTGCGGGAAGAACAAAACAGGCCGCGCGCCAAGCGCGCGGGGGAGGGGGAAACGCCTTGGCGTCCGGCGAGAGGGATCTGACGCGCGGCAGCGTATGGCGGCAGGTGCTGGCCTATGCGATGCCGCTGGTGGCCAGCAGCCTGCTGCAGGCGCTGTACAGCATGGTGGACACGGTCATCGCAGGCCACTTTGCGGGCAGCGCGGCCATTTCAGCCATCAACAATTCGGGACAGATATTAAACATCCTTACTAAGATCGCCATCGGCATCACAACAGGCGGCAATATCATCATCGGCCAGTATTACGGCGCAAAAGAGCAAGGGCGGCTGGGCGAGGCGTCGGGCACGCTGCTCTCGCTTTCGCTGCTGCTTGGGGCGGCGACGGCTGTGGGCCTGTACGCGGGCGCATATCCGCTTCTGGGCCTGTTGGGCGCCCCGGCCATGGAGCAGTCTGTGGCGTATTTGCGCATCTGTGCGGTGGGCATGGTGTTCGTATTCGGTTACAACGCGCTTTCCGCCGTGCTGCGCGGCGTGGGCGATTCCCGCACGCCGCTGCTCATCATCGGCGTGGCTACGGTGGTGAACACCGTGCTGGACCTGTGGTTCGTGGCGGGGCTTGGCATGGGCACCGCGGGCGCCGCGCTTGCCACAACTGCCGCGCAGGCCGTCAGCTTCGGCATGGCGCTGGTGCTGGTGGCGCGGCGCACCGGGCTGCTGCAGCCGAAGCTGTCGTTTTTCCGTATGCACGGCGCGCTGCTCCGGCTCATTCTTCGGCTGGGCATCCCCAGCGCACTGCAAATGACCATTGCCGGGTTCAGCTGGCTGGTGGTAACATTTCTTGTCAATCAGTACGGAGTGAATGTTTCGGCGGGCAACGGCGTGGCCATCAAGATCAAGGACATCTGCCAGCTGTTCATCTCCGCCATGGCCAGCGGTGCGACCACGATGATTGCCCAGAACCTCGGCGCATCCAAGTTCGAGCGTGCAAAGGATGTGATGTACACTGCCATGAAGATCACATGCGCCATGGCTGCGGCGATGATTGTTCTGGTGGAGCTGTTTGCGCCGCAGATGGCCGCCGTGTTTACAAATGAAGCCGCCGTGCGGGATGCGGCAGTGCTCAACCTGCGCATCGAGATCCTGGGACAGATCTTCTACGCAGTGTTTATGGTATACCACGCGCTGGCCATCGGTGCGGGGCATTCCACCTTTGCCATGCTGTCCAGCTTTGCCAACTGCATCGTGTTCCGGGTGGTGCTCAGCCTGCTGTTCAATCATTTGTGGGGCATCTACGGGCTGTACGCGGCCTGTGCCGTAGCGCCTTCCATCTCGGTGCCGCTGGGCTGGCTGTACACCCGCTCGGGCGTTTGGCGGCGCAGTTTGGCCAAAACAGAAAAGTAACCTCCCGCACCGGCCCTTTCAGGCCATGCGGGTGCAGAAAACGGCGGGTGCTTCCGGTAAGGGAAGCGCCCGCCGCGCTGTTTTACATTGTTTTCCCGGGAAAACTCAACCGGTGATTTTTTCAAATACTTCCGCACCCTGGCCGCAGATGGGACATTTGTAGTTGGCGGGAAGGGTCTCGCCCTCATAGATATAGCCGCACACCGTGCAGCGCCATCCCGTCACCTTTTCTTCGGGCGGACGGTAGCTGGAGGCCTTGGGCGGTGTGAGGCCTTTCTTTACCGCGTGGTAATAATCATAGGTCATCTGCGGAACATCGTCCAGCACGGCCCAGTCATCCACGCGCGCCACGAACAGGATGTGTGTGCCGAGGTCCACCTCGTTCACTACGGTGCAGGCGAAGCGCGCCGCACACTGCTCTGTCACATAGGGCACGCCGTTTATATCCCGCGCCCAGGCAAAGCCCGCGAACTTGTCCACATCCCGGCTGCACTGGAACCCGAACCGGCCGATCAGCTCCATCGAGGCGCTCTCGGCCAGCACAGTGGCCGAGAATTTGCCGGACTCCAGAATGGTCCGGGTGGTTTGATTCTCCTTATTGATGGTCACCGCCACCTGCACCGGGGAAACGGTCACCTGCCCCAGTGTGTTGACGATGCAGCCCGCCGCTTTTCCGCCGGCTTCGGAGGAGACGATGTACAGCCCGTAGCTGAGTTTATCGAATGCGTGATAATCCATAGATGGGCCTCCCTGAAATCATTATTGATAATAGTTTTCATTATAATGCGAAAAATTTTTCCGTCAAGACGCGGGGCGCATTTCCCTGTTTTTATTATGGCACATTTTTGCACAAAAAAGAAGCTGTGGGCCAAACGAAACTGAAAGTGCAAAAAACGAATACGGCAAGCGCAAGAAAACCGCGCGCGTCTGTGTTAAAATGAAAGCAAACAATCGCGGCCCGGCGCTGTTTGACGCGGGCCTTTCAACAAAAAAGGAGTGTGCGCGCATGAATTTCCTGAATGTGGACATCCCCGTCAAAAACGTGCCGGAGCTGGACAAGGGCTTTGTGCCCCTGGGCCTGTTCTTCAAAAATTACCAGAAGGGCGCGGCGAAGCCCCTGTGCATCGCCGTGGAACGCTCGGGCGGCCAGATCGGCACCTACGAGACCAAGATCTACGGCACGCCGGAAATGGAGCAGGCCGACGCGTATTATGTGGACCGTCTGGTCAAATTCCTTTTGTGGAGCTGGGGCGGCTTCAAGGTGAGCATCTGCGGCGACGACAACGTGGCCGCGGCCATCCGCGCCGCGTACAGCGAGGGCGGCTCCCGCGCCTTTGACAAGGGCTTTATGGAGCAGGTGTACGAGACGGAGTTCATCGTCGAGAGCCTGCCCTACGACAAAAAGCCCGAGGCAGTGCAGCGCGCCGAATCCATCGGCCGCCACCTGGACGGCGGGCGCATCGGCTTCGACGCCGGCGGCTCGGACCGCAAGGTGTCCGCCGTGCTGGACGGCGAGCCCATTTACAGCGAGGAAGTCGTATGGTTCCCCAAGACGATCTCCAACCCCGATTACCACTTTGAAGGCATCATGGCGGCGCTGTCCACAGCCGCGGCCAAGATTTTGGAAAAGGGCGGCCATGTGGACGCCATCGGCGTGTCTTCCGCGGGCGTGTACATCGACAACAAGTGCATGGTCGCCAGTTTGTTTTTGAAGGTGGGTAAGGACGAGTTCGACAAGAAGGTCAAGAACATTTACACCCGTGCGGCCGAGCAGCTTTCCAGCCAGCTTGGTTATCACATCCCCGTGGTGGTGGCCAACGACGGCGACGTCAGCGCGCTGGCGGGCGCCATGGGCCTGGGCGAAAACGGCATCATGGGCATCGCCATGGGCACCAGCGAGGCTGTGGGCTATGTGGATACCGAGGGCAACATCTGCGGCTGGCTGAACGAGCTTGCCTTTGCTCCCGTGGACGGCCAGCCGGACGCCATGGAGGATGAGTGGAGCGGCGACATCGGCTGCGGCGTGAAATACTTCAGCCAGGACGGCGTCATCAAGCTGGCCCCGCGCGCGGGCATCGAGCTGACGGGCGCGTCTCCGGCTGAAAAGCTCAAGGAAGTGCAGGCCCTGATGGCCGCGGATGACGCCCGCGCCAAGGCTGTGTACGAATCCATCGGCGTATACCTGGGCCACACGCTGGGCCTGTACGCCATGTTCTACGACATCCGCCACGTGCAGATGATGGGCCGCGTGATGAGCGGCAAGGGCGGCGACATCATTATGGAAACGGCCTCCCGCGTAATGGACGAGGAATACCCGGACGTGGCCTTCCGCCCCGAAGCACCCGACGAAAAAACGCGCCGCGTGGGCCAGAGCGCCGCGGCTGCCAGCCTGCCGGAGCTGAAATAATTCCGGCTTGCCGCATAATAAAAACCGCGCGAAGGATTTATTTCCTCCGCGCGGTTTGTTATAATTGGGAAAAGCGGATGTGAAATGCTGAAGGAAGCGCCGGCGGCCGCTCCGCCGTTCAAAAGAAAAGAGGATATTTATGCTGTACGATACGCTGGAAAATCTGAACCAGTACACGGGCCTGTTCCCAAACCTGGACAAAGCCATTGATTTTATTGAGGACAACGACGTTTCCGCGCTGCCTTTGGGCCGCACGGAGATCGACGGGGACGACGTGTACGTCACGGTGATGGAGGCCGAGCCCACGCCCGGCGAGGGACGCGCATTCGAGACGCATTCCCGCTATATGGATCTTCAGATGGACCTGGAGGGTGCGGAGCTGTGCGAGGTGGCGCTGGGCGATGTGGAGGAAGCAGAGCCCTATGACGAGGAAAAGGATTTTGCGCTATGGAACGGAGCCGCCAGCGCCGCGTTGGTACTGGGAGAGGGCCGGTTCGCAGTGTTTATGGTGGAGGAGCCGCATAAGCCTGCCATTAAGGCGCAGGGCTGCGATAAGGTGAAAAAAGCGGTGTTCAAGATCGCATACTGAACCGGAGGGTGCAAAACAGCCGCAGGTTGTTTGGAGCTGGTCCGGCGGGGCCGCCGGAATGGCGCTTGGCGTGCGGCACGAAAAAGAACGGGAGGCATTGCGGGATGGAGAGCTTTATCATCGGCATAGCGGGGGGCACGGGCAGCGGCAAAACGACGCTGACAAAGCGGCTGAAGGAGCGCTTCGGCGACGACGTTTCGGTCATCAGCCACGACAATTACTACAAGCGCCACGATGAGCTGCCCTATGAGGAGCGCTGCAGGCTGAATTACGACCATCCGGACGCATTCGATACAGATCTGATGGTGGAGCAGGTTCAGGCGCTGCGCCGGGGCGAGACGATCGCCTGCCCGGTGTACGACTTTACGGTGCACAACCGTTCCGAGGACACGCTGCTCATTGCGCCCACAAGCGTCATCATCCTTGAGGGCATTCTCATTTTTGCGGATTCCAAGCTGCGGGATCTGATGGATGTGAAGATATTTGTGGATACCGACGCGGACGTGCGTATTCTGCGCCGCGTGGTGCGGGACGTGAAGAAGCGCGGCCGCACGCTGGAGAGCGTGGTGCAGCAATATCTTACGACCGTCAAGCCTATGCACGAGCAGTTTGTGGAGCCGAGCAAGCGCTGTGCGGACATCATCGTGCCCGAGGGCGGCAAAAATCTGGTTGCACTGGATATGATCATCCAGCGGGTGGAACACCATATCCGCGGCCAGCAGGAGCCTTGAACGGGACAGGCCGGGACGGATTTTTTCCGCCTCGGCAAAATTTTTGCTTGACTCTGACGGTGCGTCATAGTGTATTGTAGCTTTTGGGAGGCATGGATGCGGCGGCACACCGCCGCCTGCCTCCCGGACAGAAAGGAGGAACAGCCATGGAATACACCGTAAACGGCCTTGCACGGCTGGCGGGCGTGAGCGTACGCACGCTGCACTGGTACGATGAGATCGGCCTGCTGCGCCCGGCCCGCGTCACCGAAGCGGGCTACCGGATGTACGGCCCGGATGAGGTGGATGCGCTGCAGAGCATCCTGTTCTACCGGGCGCTTGGCGTGCCGCTCAAACAGATCGGTGCGCTGATGGCGGACGCCTCCGCCGGACGGCTGGCCGCTTTGCAGAGCCATCGCGCCGCGCTGCTTTGCCGGCGCGCGCAGATGGACGCCCTGCTGGCCACGCTGGACAAAACCATTTTGACGGAAGAAGGGAAATGTGCGATGACAGACGCAGAGAAATTTGAGGGCTTCAAACAGAAGCTCGTGGCGGAAAACGAGGCCGAATACGGCGCAGAGGCAAGGGGCAAATACGGAGACACGGCCGTGGATGCCTCCAACGCGAAGCTGATGGGGCTTTCGCCCGAGCAGTACGGCGAGATGCAGAAGCTGAGCGCGCGGATCAACGCCGCTCTGGCCGCCGCGGTGCGCGCGGGCGAAGCGCCGGACGGGCCCGAGGGGCGGCGCATCGCCGGGCTGCATAAGCAGTGGCTGTGCTTCACTTGGCCCAAGTACACGCCCAAGGCACACCTCGGCTTGGCAGAAATGTATGTGGCGGACGAACGCTTCACTGCCTACTACGACGCTGAAACGCCGGGCTGCGCGGCTTTTTTGCGGGACGCGGTGGCGGCTTTCACGGGCTGCTGAGACGGTGCGGCCGCAGAGGCCGGCATAAAAGCAACCGCAAAGCGGCAAAAAACGCTCCGGGCGCCCGGCTGAACGATGCCGGCCGCGTCCGGGGCGCTTTGTTTGAAAGCACGGCGCGTCTGTTTACGTGGAGGCACCTTTGCCGTGCAGGCTTTTTGTTCGTTTGCAGTCGTAAATAAAAAAGCGCGTGGAAGCGGCTTTCCCGTTGATATGGAACAGATGCTCCTTTTCGCAGCGGCGCCGCATGCCCTGGTGTTCGTAAAAGCCGTAGTTGCAGCTTGTGTCGGTGAACAAATAAATTTCGTCTAATTTTTGTTGGCCGGTATAATCGAGAGCCGCCTGAAACAGCGCTTTGCCTACGCCTTGTCCGCGGCACGAGGGACTCACCACAAACAATGCAAGCTCCGCCGGATAGTTCTTGCCGCTTTCGCGCAGCAATTCCCTGTCTATCCCCGTGACGTTTTCAAAAATTTTGGATACGGCCCGGCCCTCTTTGGTGAGATAGAGCGACAGAACGGCCCGAAGCTGCCGGAATCTGTTTGGAAGCGGACACGTGTGACGCGCGATATCCTTTACCAGAATAATGCCCACGGGTTTGCCGTTCAGCACGGCCACCCGGGAGAATGTGTAATTGGTCAGACAACTGCTCAAAAATACGTCGGCCAGCCGGGACGCGGTTTTTGGGCTGCTGAATTCGTCGTAGCGCCAGGTTTTGCGGATGATGTTTTTTAAAGCGATAAAGTCATTTTTTTGATATTCTCTCAATTGCAGCGGCATGAAGGGCCTCCTTGTTTTATATCTCGGTATCCTATAAGATAAAGGATACAGTAACTGTAAAGTCAACAGGGAGAGCTGCACAAATGAAGAAAAGTTTTAAAAGCCTGACAACGGCCCAGTTTGCAAAGCTGCACGGGGTGAACAAGCGCACGCTGCACTACTATGATGACATCGGCCTTTTCAGCCCGCGGGCAAAGGGAGAAAACGGTTACCGCTTTTACGACGCCGCCCAAAGCCTGGATTTTGAATACATCCGCATGCTCAAGGAGCTGAACATGAGCATCGATGAGATTGCAGCGTACTGCAAAGCGCCCACACCCGCCCGCTTTCTTGAAATAGCGTCCGCCAAGGAAGAAGAGATCGGCCGGCAGATCAAAAAGCTGCGGCACGCCCAAAAGGTACTGCGCGCAAAAAGGGAACAGGCCGCTTTTTGCGGAGAGCTGCGGGAACGGGAGATCAGAATAGAAGCGTGCAGGGCCGAGAGGCTTCTGGTACTGCCCTATGACTTTGCAGAGGACGACATGCAGCGGGTGTTCGCCCATGCCAAAGAGAAATGGAGCATAGAGCAGATCCGTATGGGCATCGGCGGTTTTATTTCGCTGGACAAGGTGTACAGCGGAAACTTTGAGGCTTATGATGGAATCTATACGCCCGCGTTGAGCAGCGCGTCTGCGGCGGACAGCCTGACGCGCCCAAAGGGGAACTATTTGTGCGGATATCAGAAAGGCGTTTGGAGCAGGCTGCCGCTGCTGTACGAGGCAATGACCGAATATGCAGAACAAAATGGCCTGAGGCTTTCCGGATATGCCTACGAGGTAGGGATGAATGAATTCATGATCTCAGCCCCAGACGAATACATTACAAAGGTCATGATTTTGATACAGGAAAATGTATAACCGCAAGGCGGCAAAGCGGGGCTGGAGCGCTATTCCTCCAGCAGCGTGACCGTCTGCGCGTCTGCATCCAGCCGGACCTTTGCGCCGATGGGGACCGTGAGCATGGGGTGGGTATGGCAGCAGTCAAATTCCGCCAGCACGGGAAAATCTACATCTCCCATCACCTCTTGAAGAATCTCATAGGGCTGGCGGCCCGTGCCCATATCGTCGAATTTTTCATGCTTGCCCAAAATAAGCCCGGAGATGCGTTCAAAAACGCCGGCGCATTTCAGCAGTGAAAAGCTCCGCTCCACCGTGGCCGCGTCCTTGAGGGAATCTTCGATCATCAGGATCGTTCCGTCCGTGATCTCCGGAAAATATTTTGTGCCCCAGATCCCCTGCATGGTGTTCAGATTCCCGCCGATGAGCGTGCCTGTCGCGGCTCCCGGGTGCAGCGTCAACAGCGCATTGACGCGCCCTTTCTTGGCTTTATCCTGGGAATTCCAGTCGATAAATTCGTCGGTCCACTGCGGGGGCGTGGGCAGGGTGTGAGGAAGGGTGAGCCGTTCTGTTACAATGTCGGTAAAATATGTATAGGTCTCGTCCACAAACGGTGGGAATTCGCCGAAGGAGGCCACCACGGCGGGGCCATAATAAGTCGTGAGCCCGGTCTGGGCATAAATGCCCAGCAGCAGCGCCGTCACATCCGAATAGCCGACGATGATCTTCGGGTCTTTGCACAGGCCCTCATACTCCAGATACGGCAGCAGGGAGTTGGAATTGTTGCCGCCGATGGCCGCCATGATGCACCGAACGTTCGGGTCGCGGACCAACGCGTTGAATTCCTCCGCCCGCTCCCGGATCGTTCCGGAACGGTAAAAATCCCGCCGACCTGTCAGAGAACCCTCCAAAAAGCGAAAGCCTTTGGCTTCCAGATATTCTTTGCCGCGCCGGTAGCGCGCCGCGGCCGTCGCCGTGGCGGGGGACGAGGGGGAAAACACCGCGATGGTGTCCCCCGGGCGGAGCTTTGCGGGTATCATGAGCATTCCCTCTCTTTCGGTAAAATGCAATGTGTGCCGCGCCGACGGCAGGCATCAACCGGTATATTATAGCACGGGGAGCTTTTGAGCGGCAAGGCGGCCCGGGCGCAGGGGGTCACGCGGCGTCATCTTCCGGCCCCGCTCCGGCGTCCGGCGGAACGCCCGCTGCTTCTTCCGGGCCGGGGCCCGCCGCCGCGCTGCCGGAGCCTGTCCCGCCGCCTGCCGCAGACGGAGAGACGGGCTGTCCGTCTGCGTCTCCAGCCGCGCCCTGAGGCACACTGTCCGGGGCGGCGGATACGCCGTCGCCGCTCCACGCACTGTACGAGGAGGCGCGCTTGAAGTAGGCCGCCGCGACAGTGACGGAATTTTCCGCAAGCTCATAGCGCCCGTCCGCCCATGTGCCGGGCAGTACGCCCGCGCGGTATTGGGGAGGCTCCTTGCGCAGGAAACCGAAAATACGCTCATAGTCGAAGATCTGGGTGGCCGTCAGGTTGGTGGAGCTCTGCGCCAGAACCGCGCGCACGGCATCCGGTACTGTGTCTGCCAGCGCGTCGCCGCCGATGCGCAGAAAGGCAAGATACCCCTCCGCGCGCAGCAGTGCCTGCATGTCCGGCGTAGCCGCGCCCGCAGCCAGCACGTCTGCCAGCATCTGCGGCGTCAGCGAGACCGTCTGTACCCCGGGGATGTCCAATTGCAGCTGCCCCAGGGCCTCGGGCGTCATGTAATTGGCCAGCGGGATGCGCGCGGTACCGAAGCCCGCCGCAAGATCCACCAGACGGTCCGCGGTGCAGTAAAGGTAATTGTCGATTTCAATGTCCAGTGTTTCCATCAAAGCCGCCGCGGCCTGGGCCGGACCCGCCTGTTCGGCCGCATCTGCCAGCGTGGCGGGCCGCCCGTTCACAAGCACCACGGTCTCGCCGGGGATGGCCACCGAGCACAAATTGCCCTCCAGCGCATCGAAGCGCAGCAGCACAAAGGTCTCGGGCTGCTCCGGCCCGGTCATCAGCAAAAAGTTTTTTTCATCGCCCAGCGTGGGCTGCGCAATGGGCACGCCGCTTTGTACAGTGTCGGCGGGCGCGCTGCGCGTAAAAATGACGGCGGCTACCGCCAGATAGATGGGCAGCAGCACGGCCAGCGTGCAGCCCAGCCCCAGCCAGAACGCTTTTGCTCTGCTCACGTGCGTGCCTCCTTCCGTTTTTTGTATATATCTTGGGCGTCCGGCGCACTTTATATACAAAAAGCGGGAGGGAGAACGGTATGGAAAAGAACACGCAGCCCCAGCGGGACGCTGCCGCGCGCATCCAGAACCCAACGGTGCGGGCCATTGTGCTGCAGCCGCCCAGCGGGACGGACCCCAGCGGCAGCTATACGGGCAAGCCGCTGGACGAAACGGAAAGGCCCGTGCAGGACGCAGACGATTTGTAGCACAGGCAGAAAACCGCGGGCGGTGCAATGCGCACCGCCCGTGGTTTGTTTGGTACTCGGCAAAAAGAAAATTGCATTTATTTCAATTTGTTCTTATTGACTTTTGGAGATTTTAATAGTATAATTTCAGCGTCGAACAGCGAAAGAAGCGTAGAATCACCGACGATTCTACGCTTCTATTTTTTTGTTCTTCGTAGTTTTCAGGAAGCTTTTCTCCGATAAAGACTCCCAAAATACAGCGTAGGAGCCAAGGAGGATGTAATGGAAAACAGTAATTATCTGGGCAATGAGAAAGTGGGAAAGCTGCTTCGGCAATTTTCTATTCCCTGTATCTGCTCGCTTATCATTTCGTGTCTTTACAACATTGTAGATCAGATTTTTGTCGGAAACATGATCGGCTATGTGGCCAACGGTGCAACGGGAATTATTTTCCCGATTACAGTTGTAGGCTGGGGCATGTCGCTGTTCTTTGGTGATGGCATTGCGGCTTCTCTTTCTGTTTCCCTTGGAAGAAATGAAACAAAGAGCATTCATCGGAGCGTGGGAAACGGATTGCTTTGGACTTTTGTTTCCGGCATTGCCATTATCGCCATAAGCTATATCTGTGGAGATAATTTGTTGTGGCTCATTGGCGCAACGAATGAAAATATACAAATGGCACATAACTACGGGTTTATCATTTATGCAATGATGCCGCTGGCCATGGTACAGAACGCTTTGGCCGCGATCATCCGTGCAGATGGAAGCCCGCGATATTCCATGCTTGCCATGACTGTCGGAGCGGTTATCAATATTGTCGGAGATCCGCTTTGCATTTCCGTTTGGGGCATTCAAGGCGCGGCGGTCGCAACGGTTTTCGGTCAGTTTGTCAGCTTTATTATCTGTATTTCTTATCTTAGAAAAAGCAAAACATTTAAAATTTCTCTTGACAGCTTTAGGCCTGATTTCAAACTTACCCGAAAAATGATGTCCCTCGGTACTTCCAGCTTGCTCACACAGTTATTTATCGTAATTGTTACGATTATCAACAACATTCTGCTGGTCAAGTATGGCGCACGATCCGTTTACGGTGCGGATATTCCATTGTCGGCATTCGTTGTCATTATGAAACTGTTTCAGATCGTTCTGAATATCGCTATTGGTATTGCGGTGGGCGCACAACCGATTGTCAGTTACAACTACGGCGCAAAACAATATGACAGAGTAAAACAGCTTTTGAAGCTGGTTTTAAAGTGGACTGCAATTGTCGGTACTGTTTGTACGGCTCTGTTTGAGGCAGCCCCCAAAATGTTCATTCTTATGTTTGGTGCGGACAGCGAACTGTATTTGGATTTTGCCATTAACTGTCTGCGGATCTATCTTTCGCTCATTCTGTTTACCTGCCTGCAAAAGGTTTGTGCGATCTTTCTTCAGTCTATTGGTCATGCGAAAGCGGCGGCTCCTTTATCTGCGCTTCGTGATGTACTGTTGATTTTGATTTCCCTGGTTGCGCCCCGTCTTCTGGGGGTTACCGGCGTATTCTGGGCCGCTCCGATTGCGGATGCTTTGGCAATGGTCGTGACGGCGATCGTGATGCTCCGGCTTTGGAAAAGATAAATCAGATGGAGCAAAATAATGCTCAACAATTTACACTTCCCCAAATGCCTACTCAAAAAGGTACTGTTATTACGATTTCCCGCGAACATGGCTCCGGAGGAAAGCTCATAGGACAGCTGCTTGCCGATAAGCTGGGGATACCCTGTTACTATAAGGAAATGGTAGCGGTAGCGGCAAAAGAAAGCGGTCTTGCAAAGGAGTTTATCTCAAACATCAATGCGGATGAAAACGCTGTAATGAAAGATCTGTATCTCTCCACCGAAATCGTTCAAAATGCAATCACTGCACAGGATAAGGCGATCAGGAAAATCGCCGACAGCGGAAGCTGCGTTATCGTTGGCCGTTCTGCGAATTATGTCTTACAGGAATATCCCAATGCCATTCACGTCTTCATTTACGCGCCGAAAGATTTCCGAATAAAGCGTGTGATGGAAACATATGGAGACAGCCCTGAAAAAGCGGAAAGCAATATCCGCCGTGCCGATAGCGCCCGCGCCAATTATTACAAGAATATTTCCGGAAATACTTGGGGCGAGCGACATAACTACGATTTGCTCATAGATAGTTCTGTCGGCATTGAAAAATGTGCTTCAGCCATCGGCGAATTCATTGGAAAACGTCAAAACCAATGAGCAGGTAAGTACGGCTGGACAAGCACAATGGGTCCTGGTCACCTTGTTTAATCCCAAACGTAAATCTCTACGGTTTCCGGTACAGTAGAGCCACTCATTCCTATTTATGCGGCAATCAGGACAGCGCAAGCAAAAGTATGCTTGCGCTGTCTGTTATTATAGGGTCGTGTACCACGCTTTTAAGCCCAAAAAATTCTGGTCCCGAAGGGATTTCTGAATGGGGTTCTGATACGAAAGGCGGCGGGCCAACGGTTTTATATTCCTGCCCTAAAAAACAGCGTTTGGCTTTGGGATTTTTCGCTTGTCTGTAAGGATATCCGGGACATTAAGAGCCCTGGCCCGATCCGCTTCTGCAGGGAATAAACAACAAAAGGAATATCTTTACCCCAAAGCGGAAAAACGCTGCCTTGAATGGTCGCCGGGCATGAGGGAAAAGCTGCTGCCCTCTTAGCTTTTTTGTTTTGCAATTTGTTTGCCGACTGTTAAGCCGGGTTCGTTTTTTACCCTTTCTTATCGGCATTTGCCAAATGGCGGCAAGCTGCTTTTTACAGCTTTTCGCAGTGCTCCCGAATGATGGCGCAGCTTTTGGCAAAGCCCTCCGCCTCGCCGCGGCTCAGCGTCAGTTCGATGACCTCTTCCACACCCGCAGCGCCCAGAATACAGGGAACGCTGGCGTACACGCCGTGCTGGCCGTAAGGTCCGTCCAGCAGCGTGGAACAGGGAAGCACGGCCTTTTCATCGTGCAGAATGGCTTTGATGACCGCCGCAGCCGCCGCACCAATGCCAAATTCTGTGCAGCCCTTGCCCTGCACGATGTCCCAGCCGGCCGCCACGGTAGAGCGCCAGGCTCCGTACAGATCCGCCTGGCCGCGGGTGTCCGGCTGCTCCGCCATCCAGTCCGTCAGCGGCTTGCCGCACACAGTGGCGGCGCTGAACGCCGCGATTTGGCTGTCGCCGTGCTCGCCCAGCTCATAGGCGCAGACGCTGTGAGGCGAAACGCCCAGCATCGCCGCCAGACGTCTGCACAGCCGGGCGGAGTCCAGAGCCGTGCCCGTACCCACCACGTTCAGCCCGGTGATGCGGGCAAAATACTGCGCGATGACATCGCAGGGGTTGGAGATGGAGACTACGATGCCCGAAAAACCACTGGCGGTAAGCTGCGGGGCGATCTCCGCAATGACCTTGACCGTCGCGTCCAGCTCCAGAAGGCGGTCCTGTTCAAAAATGGTGCTGCACGCGCTGAGCACCACGATATCCGCGTCCGCCAGCGCTTCATAGCCGCCCGCGTATATTTTTGCGGGCAGCGGCATATAGGCCACGCTGTCCGCGATGTCGTCGGCATGGCGGCGCGCCTTGCCCTCGTCTGTGTCAAGCAGCACGATCTCATCGCACAGGCCCTGGGTCATCAGGCTGCTGGCCACGTGGCTGCCCACATGCCCGGCCCCGATGATGCCGATTTTCGTCGTTTTTTTCATATGTCCCATCCCTTTTTCTGTTATGAAAAAATCTTACACGCAAACCAGAGCCTCGTCAAGCGGAGAAAAGAGAAATAATCCCCCGGGCCTGTGCGCATACTATCCCGGAGGCGGGGCCGCGTGCGCCGCCCGCAAAGGAGTTGGAATGATGCAGGCGTTTTTAAAGCAGCACAGATGGGTGATCCTCGCCGCGGGCGCGGCCATCCAGGTCCTGACGGGCGTGCCCGCGGCCTGGGGCGTGTTTCAGCGCGGCGTGTGCGAGGGCTATTCCCTTTCGCAAGAGAACGCGGCCATGATTTTCAGCCTCACCATTTGTTTTTTCGGCATTGGGTGTATCCTGGGCGGCCTTTTACAGGACAAAAAGGGGCCGCGCACGGCCGGGCTTGCAGGCGCGGTGCTGCTGGCGGCGGGCTTCTGCGGCGCGGGCTTCATCCCGGGGGAAAATCCGTGGTTCTTTTACGGTGTGTTCAGCATGCCTGTGGGGCTGGGCTGTGCGTTTTTGTATCCTTCGGTCATGTCCTGCGCGCAGAAGTGGTATGCGGACCGCAAGGGCCTGGCCACAGGCGTCATTGGCGGCGCGGTGGGCGCGTCCGGCGCGGTGCTCACGTTTCTGGGCCGCTTTCTCATCGGCACCTGGAGCATCCGCACCGCGTTCTGGGTGCTGGGCCTTCTGATGCTGGCGGTGTGCGGCGCGGGCGCGGCTATTTTGGAAAACCCGGAGCAGCCGCTCCGGGAAACAGCGAAGCAGAAGCGCGGCGGAGGACCGGCACCCAAAAGGCCGCGGGACTACAGCGTAAAAGAAATGCTCAAAACAAACCAATACTGGCTGATGTTCGCCGTAGTGGGGCTTGCAACGCCGGCCGTGCTGCTGTTCAGCCCCATCATCGTGGAGCTGGCACAGGAGCGCGGGCTTTCGCAGACGGCGGCGCTGGCCTGCATCGTGGTGGGCTCGGTCTTTTCGGCGGCAGGACGGCTTTTGATGCCCTGGCTCAGCGATAAGATCGGACGGCGGTATACCGACATGCTTCTGCTGGCTGCGCTGTGCGGATTTTCGGTGTGGTTCATCTATGCAGGCAGCTGGTGGGTGATCCTGGTGTACAGTCTGCTTACGTTCTGCTATTCCGGCGAGGCCGCTGTCATTCCCGCGGCCGGAACAGACCTGTTCGGCCAGAAGAACGCGGGCATCAACTACGGCTTTCTGGCGCTGGGCATGAGTGTGGGCAGCGTAGGCTTCCCGCTGCTGGCCCGCTGCTTTGAAGGCGAGGCCGTGCGGCATTTCATTGCCATTGCGGCCACGGCGGCGGGCTTTGTGTGCCTATGGTTTTTAAAGCCCACCCAGGGCGAACGCCTGTAAGAGCGCCTGTAACGGGAGAGGGGGAAAAGGGAGATGCCTTTTGAGAGCGCCTGATGAGAAAGTATTTTATTAGAAAACATGGTGCAGCACCAAAGATATGATGCTGCACCATGTTTCTCTATGAAACCGTCAATATGTTTTTCCGGTTTGTTACAGTATGAGACATAACGAGACTAATTAGGACACAATACATAATGAGTGTCACCTCGCACAGTGTAATGACATTTTGTACGATACAACCCGCGCCAATGCTAATGAGGATTATATAACCAAGACATATTTTTTATATTGTAACAGGCAAGGTAGGAGAGACAATTGTGAACTTTCGGCGTGGCAATTGACTTTTTTAAATGAGAATGGTACAACATATAATGTATATTTGTATGAAATTCTATGAAAGGGGCTGACAACATGAAAAAAAATAAGCTAGTAGTCCCTGTTTTGAAATGGGTGGGAGGCAAAAGACAGCTTTTAGAAACTTTTCGCCCGTTGTTGCCAAGCAGAATTACAACATACTGTGAACCTTTTATTGGTGGAGGAGCGTTGTTGTTCCATCTCCAACCAAGTGTTGCATGTATAAATGATATAAATCCGGAGTTGATTCGTGTTTATACTGTAATAAAGAATGACGTGGAAGCATTGATTGCAGAACTGGAAAAGTACGAAAACACTTCCGAATATTTTTATGCCGTGAGAGACTGGGATCGTGATAAAGAGTATTATGCAAAGCTATCCGAAGTCCAAAAAGCGGCGAGAGTGCTGTATTTAAATAAAACTTGTTTTAATGGACTTTACCGTGTGAATAACGCAGGGGAGTTTAATTCACCGTTTGGTAATTACCGAAATCCCAATATCGTTAATGCGCCTGTCCTGCGTGCAGTCAGTGCATATTTTAACACAGCCGATATTAGTATGACAACAGTTGATTACGAGGATGTTCTGAAAACCTTACCAAAAGGAGCTTTTGTATACCTCGATCCCCCATATGACCCGGTTTCAGAAACCTCCAGTTTTACAGGATATTCTAAATGTGGCTTTACCCGCGCAGACCAAATTAGATTGCGTAAATGCTGTGACGAACTATCTGTCCGCGGCATAAAATTTATGCTTTCCAATTCCGCAACGGGCTTTATTATGGAGCAGTATGCTGCATATAATATTACAGTTGTACAGGCAAAGCGCGCTGTTAATGCCATAGCTTCAAAGCGTGGAGATGTTGACGAAGTGGTGGTGCGTAATTATGAGTGAGCGTCAGAAAGGCCTTAATGATATTGCATGGGAACAATTATTTAAAAAGTATGATATTCTAAAGCACATCGAAAGAACAGGACAATTTCAAATATCTTCCAAGCAAATTAAAGAAGTTCGTGAACCGCGTCTAATGTCAAAATTCGACCATACAATTAATTTGCCGCAGATATTTTCCGACAACAAGCTCTCCATTCTGCCCGTTACTCGTGGAGATTATGTTATTGCCCATTTTGACGCATACCATACATTTGAGCCAAATAATTTTTCTGTAACGAAAGTGTCGTTGCCTGCGTACATACAGAGTTTGGATAGTAGTAATATACCAAGCGAAGCCATTGCATTGAACTGTGCTGTTGTGGCGGGTATCATTGCCGACTTTTTAGGCGATGAAGAAATTGTGTCTACGGTTTCTGGCAGAATGGGGTCGGGTGTTTTCGACTTTAGCATTAACAATCTGGGAAATGATTCTTCCTATACAGTTACTGTGAACAATTCGCAGATTGAAATTGATGCGGCGTATGAGGGTATTCGCAGTCTCGCCTTGTTTGAAGCAAAGCGCGACTTATCTGACGATTTTTTAGTGCGCCAGTTGTATTATCCATACAGAGTGTGGAAGAACCGTGTAACTAAACCCGTGAGGCCGCTTTTTTTGGTGTATTCTAACGGAATTTACCATATTTACGAATATAAGTTTGCAGATCCAGGCAATTATAGTTCTATTGTCCTTGTCCAGCAGCGTAACTATACCGTAGAGGACACTACAATTACAACAGACGATATTCAACAGGTTCTACACTCCTCAATTTGCAAAGTAGAGCCGCAGTTACCATTTCCGCAGGCCGATAAATTCGACCGTGTTATCAATATATGCGAGTTGCTCAACGACCAAGATTTAAGCAGAAATGATGTAACGGAACAATATGCATTTGATGCAAGACAAACAAATTATTATACGGATGCTGCCCGGTATCTGGGGCTTATTGATAAGCGCAGGGGAAACGGCGAAGCGCTGTATAGGTTGTCTGATATAGGACGTAAAATTTTGAATATGAGTTTTAAGCAAAGACAACTTGCGTTTTGTACTTGTATTTTATCGCATGGTGTGTTTGCTGATACCCTAAAAAGATATTTTGAGACCGGGACTATGCCGAACAAAAATGAAATTATACAAATCATGAAAAAATCCAATTTGTATAATGTGAATAGCAGTAGTACATATGAACGACGTTCATCCACTATTAAAGGCTGGATAAACTGGATTGTTGAACTAATTAACGAATGATCTATTAACCGCAAGAATATCTTGATAGCTTTTAATATTGTACAGCGGATTTAAGCGACAGGACAAAATGCAAAGGGTAAAACACTGCTACAAATACAATATATAGTATGACATTAAACCAAAAGGGCCCGTTGCAAAATAGGCATTGAAAAAAACAACGAGGATAGGAGCCCGAAAGGGTTTCCTAACCTCGTTGTTTGCGTTAAGATTAATTTGTGAAGAAAAACCTAACAACGCAAGACCAGTTTACCGTATATGAGCGGAATGGTCAACTGGTACTTGCCATTCACAACGAAATTTTATTACCGGAGAACGCACCCGTGCGACTGACAAGCGCCCAGCTTGAGGAACTGGATTACAGGAAACTGTATTGCGCCTATTCTCCCCGAGGGAGGAAATCGAAGGTGGACCCACGGGTGATGTTCAAGGTAATGGTCTATGGGTATCAGTGCGGGATTTATTCCAGCCGAAAGCTGGAGGAGGCCTGCCGGTACCGTGTGGACTTTATGTGGCTGCTGGAGGATGAACCGGTGCCGGACCACAGCACCTGGGCCCGGTTTCGTACCGGGCGGTGTGCAGAGGCGGTGGAAGACCTGTTCTACCAGTATGTCCGAAAGCTGAAGGAATGGGGCGCAACAGACCATTCCGTGGTGTTTATCGACGGCACAAAGCTGGAGAGCCGAGCCGGACGCTACACCTTCTGCTGGAGAAAAAGCGTGGAGAAGCACTTGTCGAAGCTGGAGGAGAAGGTGCGGAAGTACATTGGGGTTACATCCCTAAATGCTCTAAACAGCTACCTGGAAACCCGGGCGTCAGAGGCAAGCTTCGTCCACGGCAGCGGCCGAAAGAAGAGCGAGGCCCAGAAGCAGTGGGAGGAGCTGGATGCACTGCGGCAGCGGTGGGAGGGGTATGAAGAAGCTCTGTCCCTTATGGGAAACGGACGCAACAGCTATTCCAAAACAGACCATGACGCCACCTTCATGCGCATGAAAGAGGACCATATGCGCAACGGACAATTGAAACCAGGGTATAATGTCCAGGCGGCAGTAAACAGCGAATTCATCACCGGAATCGATGTGTTTTCCAACCGGACAGACTTTGGGACGCTCATCCCCCTTCTTCGTACCATGCAGAAACGGCATGGGGCAAAGTATGAGGAAGTGACAGCGGACGCCGGTTATGAAAGCCTGGATAATTACCTGTATCTGGAGCAAAACGGCCAGACCAGCTTTATCAAGCCTTCCAATTACGAACAGAAGAAGAGCAAGAAATTCAAGAAGCAGATTGGCCGAATTGAAAATATGACCTACGATGCCGAAGAGGACTGCTTCACCTGCACCCAGGGGAGAAAGCTCCTGCTACGTCGGGAATATACAGAAGAGAAGGACGGCAGCTTTGTGACAACGGCATGGTATCGCTGCGAGGATTGCAGAGGTTGTCCCAGCAGAGAAGCCTGCTGTAAAGCCAGGGATACAGACCAGCCGAAGGAGCTCATGCTGAAAAAGACCTTTTGGGAAAAGCGTGCCTTCTCTGAGCGCAACATCCGAACCGAGCATGGTGTGCATCTGAGGATGTGCCGCTCCATCCAGTCTGAGGGCGCCTTTGCGCTGTTGAAGAATGACTTTGGCTTCCGCCGGTTTTTGACCAGAGGCAAGGCAAATGTCCGGACGGAATTGTTCTTTCTGGCTCTGGGCTTTAACCTAAAAAAATACTGGATGAAGCAGGAAAAAGGCAGATTAGGCGTCCATCTTTCTGATGTCCAGATAGCGTAGAAACCGGACAATTGAATTCTTCCACAGTTGGCGTTACTTTTCCCGGTAACGTCTGCTTCGCTATGCCCAGATACTCAAAATACCCGCCTTTTTTTCCACAGAACCTGTCCAAAACGAGGGCCCTGACCCAAAAAAGGAAGCGTCGCAGAATTCTTCATTCTGCAACGCTCCCTTTCTGTATAGGATTTTTTAAGAACTCTTGATATTGCATTGACCTGCCAAATTACTTCCCTATGTAGCGCTGGCATTTAGCCTCCTCCTCTCTTCTCTGGCGTTTTGCGGCGCCGCGTTCAGGCATGGGAAAGCAGCGGCAGCATCACGCGGTCTTCCGCAAAAATATTCGCTCCGCCCGCCAGCACGAACAAATGGTCGTCGCCCTGCACGGGCGCGCGGGCGTATGCGGCGGCGCTTGCGGGCGTGAAGCCCAGTTCGGCCCGCGCCGCGCCGGGCGAAGCGGCAGAGGCAGCGGCGCACACTGCCTGCTCCAGCGTGCAGCGGCCCGTGCCGAAAAAGTCGCAGCAGGTGAAAACGCCGTCCTCCTCCGTGGCCACACAGGCCAGATCATAAGCGGAAGAGTAATAGACGCAGTCCTTCAAAAAGCCGCTGCAATAGAACATCAGCAGGCCGGGGTTATCCAGCATGGGCAGAGCGGAGAAAGGGTTGGAGCGCTCATAGCAGCGCAGCAGCAGCGCGCGCCCGGCCTGCGTGTCCATGTCCAGCCGCGCAAAACCGCCCTCCGCCGGAGCGGCGCCCCGGGCGGGCAGCGGCAGTGTGCAGACATGCTCCCGCGCGGGGACGAAGCCGAATTTGGGATAAAACTCCAGCACCGTGCCGTTGGCATAAAGATAAACGCCGTCGCAGGTGCGGCCCCAGTCGTCCAGTACGGCTTCCATCAGACTGCGGGCAAGGCCCTTGCCGCGGTGCTCCGGAGCCGTCATCACCGTGCCCAGCTGCACCAGCCGCAGCGCCTCGCCACGCCACACCGTGTCGATGCGGTTGACCGAGACGTTGGCTGCCGCGCTGCCGTCCCGGTATACCATCGTATAGGGAACGTAGCGGTCCGTCCACCAGCCCGCGCGGTGCCATTCCTCGAACGAAAGGCCGAACACACGCCGGGCCAGTGCGAAAAAACTCTCCCGCAGGGGAGCATTGTCCCGCACCTGCTTGACGAGCGTATAGTCCATGCTCCATTTCCCCTTTCCCCGGCGGCCCTGTGCGCCGCTGCCTCTTCTGCGGGGCATTGTACCATATTTCCCCGCAGGAGAAAAGAGCGGTAAGAAAAAGCGCCGCCCGGAAATGCGCAGAAGCGCCGGGCGGCGGAGGGATCTACAGCTTTGCTGCGGGCTTTGCGGCCCTGGCGGCGGGAGCGCGGAAGCGCACAAGCAGAGAGGCGCACACAGAGAGCGCCATCAGCGCGATGGGAAAGACGATCATCATAAAGCGGGCGGCAGTGCCGGGCATTGCGCCGGGGTTTTCGCCGGATTCAAAGCCGAACAGCGTGAACAGCAGAAGAAAAACGCCGCTGCGCGTCAGGCTGGAAAGACGGGTGATAAAGCTGATGCCCGCGAAGAACGTGGCCTCGCGGCGCACGCCATAGCGGGCCGCGTCGTCCTCGATGAGCACGGAATTCACCATGTCCAGGTTGGCGGTCACGCCCGCGATGCCCACACCCACCAATACGCCGGCAAGGCATGCGGGCAGCAGGCTGTGCACAAAGTACATCGGCACCAGCGAAAGTCCCAGCCACGCCAGCGCGATGCGCCAGCATTTAAGCGTGCCCAGCCGGTTGATAAGGCGGTACCAGAGGTACATCGAGGGGATGGCGCTGACGAACACGGCCGCGGAGAGAAATGTGGCGTTGCTGTCCGGCAGCTGCAGCGCGTACTTGATGTAGAACGGAATGCCCGCCAGCAACAGCCCGCTGGTGGACTGGTAGAAAAAGTGGGAGACGGACACAAGCCAGAAATTGGCGTTGGTGGCCAGAGCTTTCAACGAAGCCAGCAGGCCGGGCTGTTCGCTTTGGCTGAATTCACTGCGCTCCCGGCACCCCAGTATGGAATAAAGGATGAGCGCGCCGCTGAGCAGCCCCAGCGCCAGCGCCGTGGCGCGGTAACCGATGGCCGCAGTGATCATGGGCACCAGCGAAACGCCGATGATCATGCCCACCAGCTGCATGGCCTGCCGCAGGGCGTTCGCCTGGTTGCGGCGCTTTTCATCGCGGTACAGCTCGGGCAGCAGGGAGTGGTAGTTCACGGTGGAGATGGTGTTGCCCGTCTCTGTCAGCATCAGAAATACCGTGAAATATACGGCCAGCCCCACGCCCGTGCCCAGGGATGCGGGCGGGCTGAAAAACAGGATGGACGAAAGCACGAACACAGGCACGCTCACCAGCAGCCAGGGTTTGCGCCGTCCCCAGCGGGTGCGTGTGCGGTCCGACAGATAACCCGCGATGGGGTCGTTGAAAGCGTCCCAAACCGCATACAGCACATTGCCCAGCGCGATCAGCTTCATGGAAAGGCCGATGGTCTCGGTGTAAAAAAAGGTGCCGTAAGTAACGTACATGTATCCTGCGATAGACAAACCGAACATCGCCAGAGAATAGCGCCAGGGGCGGTTGCAGGTCTTGTTTTTTTCCATATTCTCGCCTCTTTCGATCGTATTCAGATGCGCGCGGCATCCACAAAGCAGTGCGCGTGCAGCGGAGAAAGAACTTTCAGCCCCTCGCCCAGCGCAAAGTTCTTACCCGCGGCCTGTTCTTTTCCCTTCATGCCGAAGTAGACGCGATACATGGCCAACGTCTGCGCATCCATCTGGCTGTCGTGCAGCGCGATGGCCTCGAACTTTTTTTCGAATACGGCGGAAATATCCACAACGGTATTGGGCTGCGCGGTAAAATAATAGCCGATGGCAGACGCGGCGTGCGGCTGCGTGTCCCCGCCGCCGGGAATGGCGGCGCGCCCGCTCATCAAAAAGGCGTTGGCTGCCGCGCGCCCTGTTACAACATGGTCCAGGTGGCTCTCGTAGGCCAGCCAGGGGTCCGGCGCGAAAATAGCGTC
This sequence comes from Ruthenibacterium sp., assembly GCF_017421385.1. NCBI lineage: Bacteria > Bacillati > Bacillota > Clostridia > Eubacteriales > Oscillospiraceae > Ruthenibacterium > Ruthenibacterium sp. Next base: position 170,666 of record NZ_JAFOIN010000081.1, read on the forward strand.
CGGCCGCACCTCGCGGATGACCCGGGCGATCTGTGCCGAAAGGCCCAGCACATCGTCCAGCGTGCCGTCGCCGAGGTCCAGAAAGTGGAACGCCTTTGCACCGAGGTGTGTTCCGGCGGCAATGGCTTCGGCGCGGCGCACACGTGCGGTCTCCTGAGGGGACGCCGTGCGGTTCTTATTCCCTTGGTCGCCGTTGGTGACGGTGAGGTAATGCACCGTGCAGCCCGCCTGCGCCAACACCGCCACGGTGCCGCCCATGCCGATCTCGTTGTCGTCGGGATGGGGCTGGATGCAGAGAGCACATTTGCTTTTCAGGATATCCGGCGGCGCAAGCAGCGCCGCGACGTCAAACGCGGGATTTTCCATAAACGGCCTCCTTTATATTGATGCTAAAACGCTAAATTAATTTAATTATAAAACAAAAATTTGTGAAATCAATCCAAAATGCGGGGAATATAAAATAAATGGCAAAAGACAAATGGAGGACTTTCGGGCTCTTCGGTACCTTGCGGAAAAATTTTATCCGGAAATTCCACAATTTTTTTATATTTCTGTGCTAGTATCAGTCTACAAAGGAAACAACGCGCCCGGCGCGGGGAGGCATTACAGTGAAGCACAGCTTTTCACGCAGAAAAAAGATATTCTTATCGGTAACGGCGGGGGTCGTGCTGGTTGTATTTTTGGCCGGCGCGGCGGGAGCCGCTTATATCAGCGGAAAAATGGACCTGCTGTCCCGCCCTTTGGCGGGACAGGGCGGCAGCAGCCAGAGCGGAACGGACCCCGGAGATGCAGTGCTCTCCTTTGACGGCATGGATCTGAGCGGCATCGACGTGATGGAAAACGGCGGCAGCATCGCGCCGCCGGAGGGCGGGGTTAACATCAACAGCGGCGTCATCAACGTTCTGCTGATCGGCTCCGACGAACGGGAAAACAGCGCCGACGGCAGCGCCCGCGCGGACTCCATCATGATGCTTTCGGTGGACAGCAGAAAGAACACATGGAAGCTGGTATCCTTCGAGCGCGGCGTGGGCGTTTCCATTCCGAACCGCGGTGACGACTGGCTGACGCATACCTACGCCTACGGCGGCGCGAACCTGCTGATGAAAACGCTGCAGGAGTATTTCAAAGTGGATGTGAGCCGGTATGTGAAGATCGATTTTTCCCTGTTTGAGACCGCCATTACCGACATTGGCGGCGTGGTGGTGGATATGAGCCAGGCGGAGGCCGATTATATGAACGGCATCGCCGGGGAGCAGAAATGGACGGCGGGCACGGCGCGGCTGGATGGCCCCACCGCGTTGGTGTATGCGCGCATGCGCAAGCTGGACAGCGACTGGGAGCGTGTGGAGCGCCAGCGTGAAGTTGTGCAGGCTGCGGCGGACCAGGTGGCCACGCTGAGCCTGCCCAAGCTGGACCTCATCGCAAACAAGCTGCTGCCCCGCATCGAAACGAACCTTACCAACGGTGAGCTGTGGCAGCTTTTGTTTAAGATGCCCGTGCTGCTGGGAAAGCAGGCACAGCAGATGACAGTGCCCGAACGCGAGGAGACGTGGTCCATCTCATCCGGCCTGCAAAGCTCATTGATCGGGTGCGATTTTGCCGCCGAGGCCGACAGACTGGACCGTTTCCTACGGGGGGAGTCGTCCGGAGAGGGAGCGGACCACGTGTCTGCGGCAGCCCCGTCTGCATAAAAAACGAGTGTATGGAAAACCAAAACGGGAGCTGCTTTTAAAGCAGCTCCCGTTTTGGTTTTTGTGCCTGAAGCTTCAGCCGCCGCCATGCAGCTTACCCACAGCGTCCTTGATGGCCGCTGCCACCCGCTCATCCTTTTCCACGCCCAGATGATGCATAAGAAGCGTATGCGCGCGCGGGTCGCCAAGATCACCCAGCGCGGAAGCGCTGGCGGAACGGATCTCGGGGTCGTCGTCCAGCAGCAGGGTGATGAGGACGTTGCAGGCATTGTCCTTTCCGGCCCTGCCCAGCCCGGCAATGGCGGCAAGACGGACGTTTTTGTCGCGGTCATGCACGAGCTTGACCAGCTCATCCTCTTTCCCCTTTTGAACACATTTTTCGATTTTTTCCAGTTTCCCCATACAGCATCGACCTTTCTAAGGTACGTTCCGAAAGCGGACGTATTTTTTCCTTGCATACAATGATACGAGCCATATTTGACAAAACACCGGAGAAAAAGTGAGCAAATTGTGAATAAATATTACAAATTTGAAATCGCAGCACGAAGCGGCGCGGATGCCGGACGAAACGGCATATTACGGGGCGCGGTTTTATTTCATTTGGGAGGGCGCCGTTCGGCCTTACAGCTTTTCGCAGCCCAGCGCGGCAAGAAAACGGTCGAAGGCGGCAAGACCGTCCGGTGTCAGCTTGAACACGCCCGCGTGCTCCAGGCACGTTTCAAACTTCGCGCCGATCTCCCGTTTCACAGCGTCCTGCGCCTGCTCGGGGGAGAGCGCCGTGCCGTATTTTTTCACCAAAAGGTCCAGCCAATCTGCGTGCTCCGGTGCGGCGGCTCTGCACGCTTTTGCGTCCGTTTGGCCGCACAGCACCGCCGCGATGGCTTCGCTCTGCTGCGCAAGGCGGCTGGGCAGGATGGCAAGGCCCATCACCTCGATGAGGCCGATGTTTTCTTTTTTGATGTGGTGGATCTCCCGGTGCGGATGGAAAATACCCTCGGGATACTGCTCTGTGGTGCGGTTGTTGCGGGGTACAAGGTCCAGCACATAGCCTTTTTTTTCGTCATAATGCAGGATAGGCGTGACGGTGTTGTGGGGCGTGGGGCTTCCGTTTTCCATGGTCTCGGCCAGGATGTCCGCCTCTGCATCCGAATAGCCGCGCCAGGTTTCCAGCAGCCTGCCCGCAAAGCCGATAAGCTGGGCGGCGTCCCGGCCGCACGCACGCACGGTGCTCACGGGCCAGCGGATGGTCTCGACGGAGATGTCCGGATACTCCGGCACACGGTAGCGGCACAGCGTTTCGGCGCTTTGCATGGGAAAGGCATAGCTGCCGCCCTGGAAGTGCATGTGGCTGAGGATGCTGCCGCCCACAATGGGCAGGTCCGCATTGCTGCCGCAGGTGTAGTGGGGGAACTGCGTCACAAAATCGAACAGCTGCTCAAAGGTGCGGGGCGTGATGGCCATGGGCGCATGCTCATGGGCGAACACGATGCAGTGCTCGTTGTAATATACATAGGGGCTGTACTGCAGATACCAGGTCTCTCCGCAGAGCGTCAGCGGCACCACACGGTGATTCTGGCGCGCGGGAAAATTCACGCGGCCCGCATAGCCGATGTTCTCGATGCACAGCATACATTTGGGATAGCTGGCTGCCGGCTGCAGGCGCTCCAGAGCGATGGTCTTGGGATCCTTTTCCGGTTTTGTGAGGTTGATGGTGATTTCCAGCCTGCCGTATTTGCAGGGATAGTCCCATTTGATGTTTTTGGCGATCTGCGCGGTGCGGATATAGTTGGATGCGATGCACAGGCCGTAGAAATAGCCCGTGGCCGCGCGCACGCCCTGCGTTTGCCGCAGCTGCTCGAACCGGACGGCCGTCTCGCTTTCCCGGGGCATCACCGCGCCCATGATGCGCGCCTCAAAATTTACGCGCAGAGCGGGCACCTCCCCGTCGTACAGGCCACGGGCCGCCGCGTCATCCAGCAGAGCGTCCAGCAGTACGGTGGGAACGTCCAGATGCTCCTCCGGCACGCCGTCCGCCCACGGCTCAGACAGGCCGAACAGGTCCAGCAGCGTGTTGCGCGCCACATAGGCGTCCAGCTCGCCGATGAGAGAATGTTGCAGGCTGAATTGAAGCAGCCGTTCGATCAAAAGCGCGGTGTGGGCCATGATTTTCCCTCCAAAGTCGGATAAAATATCGTTTCGTACATTTTAATTATAGGAGAGTGGCAGCGGGATTTCCATGTAGTTTTGTTGTATAAAACGGCGATTCTGTCGCGAAACGCGCTCTGTGCCCGCGGACGGACCCGTCTGCGGCTTGACAAGCGCCGTCGGGGATGATAGGATAAATACAATTCAAAGGCAGTGACGGAGAAAAGTAAGGCGGAACAGCCGGAAAAGCGAGCGGGGGAAGGTGGAAGCTCCGCGCCGCGCCCCGCCCGAAAGAACACTTCCGAGCCGCAACCCGAACGCCGGGCATGCACCGGCCGTAGGCACGCCGTGGGCAGCGCGTTAAGCTGCGGGCGCTTTTTGGCGCAGAAAAGTGGCCGCGCAAGCGGTAATTTAGGTGGCACCGCGGATTCGACAGCAATTCGTCCTAAAGGTTTGGGACATTTGGCTGTCGATTTTTCATTTTATGAAGGAGGATATCTCATGAAAAGGACAGAGATCCGCGCGCTTTTCGCATCCGCGCCTGCCGACGGCGCCTCCGTCACCGTGTGCGGCTGGGCCAAAACGGTGCGGGATTCCAAAAACATCGGTTTTATCGAGCTTTCCGACGGCTCCTGCTTCAAGCCGCTGCAGGTGGTGTTTGAAGCCGCCAAGCTGGAAAATTACAAGGACATTGCCAAAGCGGGCGTGGGCACCAGCCTTGTGGTGACAGGCCGCGTGGTGCTTACGCCGGGGGCCAAGCAGCCGCTGGAGGTGAACGCCGATTCCATCCGCGTGCTGGGCGCGTGCCCGCCGGAGTACCCGCTGCAGAAAAAGCGCCATACTGTGGAGTTCCTGCGTACCATGCCGCATCTGCGCCCGCGCACGAACACGTTCAGCGCGGCGTTCCGTGTGCGCAGCGTGGCGGCTTACGGCATCCACAAGTTTTTGCAGGAAAACGGTTTTGTATACGTGCATACGCCGCTGATCACCGGGTCGGACTGCGAAGGCGCGGGCGAGATGTTTCGCGTTACCACGCTGGACGCGGCCCAGCCGCCCCGAACGGAAGAAGGCGCGGTGGATTTTTCCCAGGATTTCTTCGGCCGCGCTACGAACCTGACGGTCTCCGGCCAGCTGGAGGGCGAGGCGATGGCCACGGCCTTCGGCAAGATCTATACCTTCGGCCCCACCTTCCGCGCCGAGAATTCCAACACACCGCGCCATGCGGCCGAGTTTTGGATGATCGAGCCGGAGATCGCCTTCGCGGACCTGGCGGATGAGATGGACCTCTCCGAGGCAATGGTGAAAAGCGTCATCGCTTATGTTCTGGAGACCTGCCCGGACGAGATGGCTTTCTTCAACCAGTTTTTCGACAAAACGCTTCTGGAGCGCCTGAACGCGCTGATAAACAGCGATTTTGCCCGCGTTTCTTACACGGAGGCCGTGGAGATCCTGAGCAAGCACAACGATTCGTTCCAGTATAAGGTGGAGTGGGGCACGGACCTGCAGACCGAACACGAACGCTTCCTCACCGAGCAGATCTATAAAAAGCCCGTATTTGTGACGGATTACCCCAAGGAGATCAAGTCTTTCTATATGCGTGTGAACGGCGACGGAAAGACCGTGGCTGCGGCGGATATGCTGGTGCCCGGCGTGGGTGAGCTGTGCGGCGGCAGCCAGCGTGAGGAGCGGCTGGACGTGCTGACGGCGCGTATGGATGAGCTGGGCCTTTCCCGCGCGGATTATGAGTGGTATCTGGAGCTGCGGCGCTTCGGTACTGTGGAGCACGCGGGCTTCGGCCTGGGCTTCGAGCGCCTGATCATGTATCTGACGGGCATCCCCAACATCCGCGACGTACTGCCGTTCCCGCGTACGGCCGGCGGCTTCTGAGTATTTGAAAAGGAAAGCGGCGCCCCGTACCAACAGGTGCGGGGCGCCGTGTGTTTATGCTGCTTCGTCGCAGTTGCGCGTATAATCGTCGAAATGCCGCTCGTACGGGGGCTCTTCCCAAGCGGGTACATAGAAATCCTCTTCCTCAAACACGCCTTTCGGCGCAAGCGCTGCCATTTTAACCATACCAAAGGCACTCCTTTCAAACATCGTGGTTTCTTTCGGTGTCTTTAGTATAGGATATTATATGTCCCATAATCAGGACTTTTAACGCTTATTCGTACTGCGCGAGCATCTCCCGGCAGAAGGCGGTGTATTCCCGCACCACGGCAGGCGGCCCAAGCAGCTTTGCGTCCGTGCCGAAGCCGGCCACCCAGCCCATGAACTGGGGGCTGACGACGGCCTGCACATGCACCCGGAAAAAGCTGCCGCCGTCGGGCAGCAGTGTGACCTCCTTGCCGAAGCGGTCCAGCACCACGCCGGCCAGCCGCGCGGCGAACCGCAGCTCTACGTCCTGCTGCGCACCGCCGAACATCCCGAACATCTGTTTGGCGTACTGCGCCATGTCGAAGCATTCGAATGTCGCCTTGCCCAGCCTGGACTCTTCCAGAACGGACAGATTCGCCATTTTGTCCACGCGGTAATGGCGGATGCCCGGCGGCGACGCTGTGTGGTCGTAGGCCACAAGATAATAGTTCTCATCGTCCCACACCAGCGCGTAAGGCGAGCGCTCGTAGAGCTGGCCGTCCCGGCGGTAGCGCACGGTTTTTTCCATAGTCCATTCAAAATAACGGAACGCAATCTGCCTGTCCTGTGAAATGGCCGTATGGATGGTATCGATGCTGTAATAAATACTCTCGTTCATGCTTTTTACGCGGCCTACCGCGTACACCTGCCGCTGCAGGCTCTGGGCCTCCCAGCGGGAGGCGAGGCCCTCCAGCTTGCGGATAAGCTCACGGCTTTTTTTGACGGAGAGGAATTTGGAGGACTGTACCGCGTCTACCAGCAGCTTCAGCTCCGGCAACTCGAACTCCCGGTGGGCAAGCTGGTAGCCACCCGCTCGGCCGCGGGTGGCGATGATATCCATGCCGTAATCCTCCAGCGCACGGAGATCATCGTAGATGCTTTTGCGCTCGGCGTGCACGCCCAGTTCCTCCAGCCGGGACAGGATGTCGCTCATAGAAAGCGCGTGGTCTTCGTCCGTTTCCCGGCGCAGCAGGTCGGCCAGGTACAGCAGCTTCAGTTTTTGTCCTTCGCTTTTCGGCATCCTGCACATCCTTTACAATGCTTTTTTGTGGAAAAAATTGAAAATTTTTTCAATCTGTTTTATACTGGTATCATAGCATGTCCCATGCGGGATGGCAAGGAACCGCCGTCCGTGCGCGGGCGGGAAAAAGAGGGGGAGCGTTGCCTTGATCACCGATATGTCCCAGGGGAGACCCGCCGCCATCCTGTGGCGGTTCACCATCCCCATGCTGCTGAGCGCGGTGTTCCAGCAGCTGTATAATGTGGCCGACAGCGTGGTGGCGGGCCGGTTTGTGGGCGAAGATGCGCTGGCTGCCGTGGGCGCGTCGTTTCCCATCACAATGATCTTCATGGCCGTGGCGCTGGGCAGCAACACGGGCTGCTCGGTCATCATCAGCCAGTTGTTCGGCGCGAAGGAGACGGCCCGCATGAAAACTGCGGTGTCCACCTCGGTTATTGCCATTCTGGCACTTTCGGCGCTGCTTACGGCCGGCGGCTTTCTGTTCTGCGAGCCGCTGATGCGCCTGCTGGGCACGCCGGAAAATGTGTTTGCGGATTCCCAGCTCTATTTGAATGTCTATATCGGCGGGCTGACGTTTTTGTTTTTGTACAATATTTGCACGGGCGTGTTCACGGCGCTGGGCGATTCCCGCACGCCGCTGTATTTCCTCATCGCTTCGAGCCTTGCGAACATCGTTATGGACGTGGTGTTCGTGGTGTGTTTTCACATGGGCATGGGCGGCGTGGCCTGGGCCACGTTTTTGTGCCAAGGCGTGGCCTCCGTTCTAGCGGCATGGACGCTGTTCCGGCGGCTGCGGGGCGTGCCCGCGCCGGAGCGGCATCCGCTGTTTTCCTGGCGGATGCTGGGGCGCATTGCGCGCATCGCCGTCCCCAGTATTTTACAGCAGAGCTTTATCTCCGTGGGCAACCTGTTCATCCAGAGCCTTGTCAACGGCTTTGGCTCCGCTGTGGTGGCCGGTTATTCCGCGGCGGTGAAGCTGAACACCTTTGCACTGACGGGCTTCACAACGCTGGGCAACGGCCTCTCCAGCTTCACGGCCCAGAATATCGGCGCGGGCCGTCCCGAACGTGTGAAGCAGGGGTTCCGCGCAGGCGCGGGCATGACGCTGTGCGTGGCCGTGCCGTTCATTGCGGCGTTCGTGTTCGCGGGGCCGCAGATGGTACGCCTGTTTTTGAGCGCTCCCAGCGCCGACGCGCTGGCACAGGGCACGCTGTTCCTGAACATCGTGGCGCCGTTCTATGTGCTCATTTCGCTGAAGCTGGCGGCGGACGGCGTGCTGCGCGGCGCGGGCTGCATGGGCCAGTTCATGACGGCTACGTTTACGGATCTGATCCTCCGTGTGATCCTGGCGTTCCTGCTTGCTCCGCGCTTCGGCGCCGCGGGCATCTGGATGTCCTGGCCGCTGGGGTGGGCAGTGGCGGCTGCGCTGTCGCTGGGTTTTTACTTTACAGGAGGCTGGCGCAAGCGCGTGGGCAGCATCGACAAATAGAAAAAACAAAGGGCGCGGCCATCGGCCGCGCCCTTTGCAGAAGGCCCGCTGTGCTCTGAATGGATTTATGGGAAGATAAAGCTTTTACCGCCCCGCCGCCCGTGCACCCGGCGCTGCCGCAGGGAGCACGTCAGCGGTAGATGCAATCTTCTATATGCGGGAGCAGGGTATAGATGGAATTCCCAATGAGCGCTTCAAAATATTCCTTATACTGATACGTTTTATTCCACCGGTCGATGGAAAACGGGTATATTCCATAGCGCCTTGTTGTGTCGATGAATCTTTTTTCCAAGATGCAAAAACCACTGGCGTCGGCAAGTGCATCGCAGAGAATGATCAGTTTGTCATAATCGTCATAGTCGAGGCCGTTCAGGAAATCCCGGATGAAGGCGTACTGCGCTGCGCTGATATCCTTCTTTCCGATGTCGGCTTCAATATCCTTGACGGGGAAGGAATGCGTCAGGCAGATCCTTGCGACCTCGTCCCATCCCCGCGCGGCGGCGTAATCGTATCCGTCGATGATGTGCCTGACAGCGGCCACTCCGGTTCTTCGGCCTATGTCGTGCAGCAGCCCGCAGACAAATGCCTTATCGCTGTCCATTTTATCGCAGCGCCCGGCAATCAGCTCTGCCGCATGCGCCACATTTCTGGAATGTTCCCCCCAGGGACCGGGATTCAGTTCCTCGGCCTTTGCCAGTTCCTGGAGTGCGGTTTTTCGGTCCGGAAACATATCGGCTCCTCCTTTTGCACAAATGCATTTACAGCCCCGGCAGAGCCATGGGCGCTGCTTGGCGTATTTCAGACGTCGTTATTCCGCGCGCGCTTCGTTCAGCAGCCGGGCGGGTACGGTGATATCCCGCCGGGGCACCTTTTCCCAGGAAAAGCATGCGGCCAGCGACCGGAGCGGCACCGGTTCCGGCGCGGGCTGCTGTCCGGCCAGAAAGGCTAGCCAGCCCGTCAGCTCCGCGGGCGTGAAGCGGGCGCGCAGCGCACCCATGTCCAGGCTTTTTTCCCGCTTGGAGAGCCGGACGCCCTCCGCGTTCACCAGCAGCGGCAAATGGTAGTATTCCGGCGTGGGCAGGCCCAACAGCCGCTGCAAAAAAATCTGGCGCGGCGTGCTGGAGAGCAGGTCCTGCCCGCGCACCACCTGCGTCACGCCCATGCGCGCGTCGTCCACCGCCACGGCCAGCTGGTAAGCATAGATACCGTCCGAGCGCCGCAGGATGAAATCGCCGCATTCCCGGGCGAGGTTCTGCGAAAAATGTCCAAGATGTCCGTCTGTGAAAGAAACGGACTCTTCCGGCACGGCAATGCGCAGAGCGGGCGCGCGCCGCCTGCGCAGAGCGTCCGCCTCGGCGGGAGAAAGCCGCGCGCACCGTCCGCCGTACAGTACGGCGCCGTCGGAAAGGTGCGGCGCGCTGGCGGCGTGCAGATCGGCCCGGGAACAGAAGCACGGGTAAACGCGGGCATGTTCTTTCAACATCTGCAGGGCCTGTGCGTACAGTTCGCTGCATTCACTTTGAAAATAGGGGCCGTCCGGCCCGCCTCTCCGGCCGCCTTCGTCCCAATCCAGCCCCAGCCAGGCCAGGTCCTCCTCCAGAAGGCGCGCGTGCTCCGGCTTGCAGCGTCGGACGTCCAGATCTTCGATCCGCAGTAGGAAGCGTCCGCCCCGGCTGCGGGCGGAAAGCCAGGCCAGCACAGCGCAGAACACATTGCCAAGATGCATCCGGCCCGAGGGGCTGGGCGCGAAGCGCCCGCACACGTCAGTCCGTTCCCGCATGGCTGTTCTCCGTCCTCCGGACGCCGCGCGCGTTTCCTTCCTCCGTGCCGGGCGTGCACTGCGCCGAAAAGGCGCGCAGGTATACCGCGGCCGAGCGGGACATCTCCCGTGAAAAAACGCTGTTGTATTTGCGCGCGCAGAATGCCTGCATCCGCGCGGCATAGTCCACGTCCGCGCGGCCTTCGGCGGCCTCGCGCGCGCGGTACATGGCCTCGTGTTCCTCCGGCGTCATGCGGCGGTAACGGTTTTCCCGTACGATATACCGCGCGTCGAAGCGGGCGGGCTTGCGTCGCTCCCGCTGCTGCTGCGTGGGCCGGCCCAGCACCAGCATGGCAGCGGGCACGGCGTAGGGAGGCAGAGCCAGTGCGCTGCGCACATCCTCGCAGTTTTCCAGAATATCCCCGATGTAGCAGCTGCCAAGGCCGAAGCTTTCGGCGGCCACCACCGTGTTTTGTGCGGCGATGGCCGCGTCCGCCGCGGCCAGCAGCAGGTCGCCCTCCCGCGGCGGACGGGGTGCGCAGCCCGCCGCGGCAAAGCCGTCGTACCAGCGCTGGCAGTCCGCCACGAACACCAGCACCACGGGTGCGTCCGCGATGAAGGGCTGGTGGTCGCACAGGTCGGCCAGGCGTGCCTTCAGCGCGGCGTCGGTGATGTCGAGGATGGTGTACAGCATCTGGTTGCCAGCCGTGGGGGCCTGCATGGCCGCCTGGAACAGCGCGTTTTTAACAGCCTGCGGCACAGGCTCCTCTGTGAACACGCGGACGGATTTGCGCGCGCAAAGCGCATCCAGTGTGGGATTGCGGTCAAATTCCATTCAAAGCACCTCCGGCGCGGGACGGCACAGGGCTGCCGCGTCGCGCAGTGATCGTTCCGTTTCGGCGGCGCCCAGCGCGCTCAGCGGCACAGGCGGCACGGGCACGGCAGGAAGCGGCTGCAACGTGAGCTGATAATAGGAAAGACCCAGCCACCGGCCGTCCTTGTAGCCCGCGTGGGGCAGGCGCGCGGCTTCGGCAAAGCCCATCCGCTCGTGGAAGGCGGCGCTGGCCGGGTTGGGGTGTGTGATGAGCGCAAAGCAGTTGACGTAGCCCTGCCTGCGCAGCAGAGCCAGCAATGCGGTGTACAGCGCGGTGGCGGCGTGCCGCCGGTGTGCGGCGGCAGACAGGTATACTGTGACCTCGGCGTCCCAGTCGTAGCCCCGGCGTGCGGCGAAGCGACCGGCGTAGGCATAGCCCAGTACCGCGCCGTCCTCCTCCGCAAGCAGCCAGGGAAAGCCCGTGTCCAGATGCTCCCGCAGCCGTCCGGAAAATTCCGCCAAAGACGGCGCCTCGTATTCCCAGCTGGCGGTGGAATGCTCCACATAAGGCGCGTAGACCGCCAGCATGCCGCCCGCGTCCTCCGGGCGCGCCATGCGCAGTGTGATGCCAGGCATCGTATCCCTCCCGTCCCGGCCGTGGCCGGGGTCATGCCGCCGGGCGGCAGAGCCGCGGCGGTTCAAGAAATATTATACGGCAAAGCCCCCGCCTGCGCAATGCGCAGGCGGGGGCTTTGTAAAACAGACCGGCTGCCTCCCCGGAAAGGCCCGCCGGAGCCGGAAAACCGAACAGGCCCTTGCGGCGAATTGAAAAAGAAAGGCTTTAAATAAAATCCTGCGAACGCAGGTCTCCACCCGGAAGGCACAGACGAAAGTATGATCAGTGAGTGTCCTGCAGGGCGGCCACGCCCTCCTCACCGGTGCGCACCTTCACAACATTTTCCACATTGTAGACAAAGATTTTACCGTCGCCGATGTGTCCGGTATACAGCACCTGCTTCGTGACGTCGATGACGCTGCGCACGGGCACCCTGCTCACGACGACCTCCACTTTCACCTTGGGCAGCAGTGTCACGTCCATGGGCACGCCGCGGTAGAATTCGCTCTGTCCCTTCTGCACGCCGCAGCCCAGCACCTGCGTCACGGTCAGGCCCGTCACACCGATGGAGGAAAGCGCCTCTTTCAGTGCATCAAAGCGGCTCTGCCGCAGCAGGATGACCACTTTGCTGATACGCGGCCCGGATGCGGGAGCGGCGGTGACGGTGGTGGTTTCCACCACAGGAACCGCTTCGTCGGCGCTTTTTGCCGGGACAGCGCCCTCAACAGTCTCCTGCACTTCAGGGCTTACCATGCCCAGCGACATGGGCGCAAAGTCCGCGTAGGCCGAGATGAGCCCGTGCTCGTGGATGTCCAGGCCGTCGATCTCCTCCTCGCGGGAAACGCGCAGGCCGATGGTCTTTTTCAGCAGGAAGAACACCAGTGTGATGGCAACGCCGACCCAAGCGCATACAGCCAGCACGCCCAACATCTGTACGCCCAGGAAGCCGAAGCCCCCGCCGTAAAACAGGCCGCCGTCCGTGGCGAACAGGCCCGTGAGCACAGTGCCCAGCGCGCCGTTGACAAAATGCACGCCGATGGCACCCACAGGGTCGTCAATTTTGAGCTTCTGGTCGATGAACTCAACGCCGAACACCACTGCGAAGCCCGCGATCAGCCCGATAATGGCCGCGCCGAACGGGTCCACTGCGTCGCAGCCGGCCGTGATGGCCACAAGCCCGGCCAGAGAACCGTTCAGCGTCATCGAGACGTCTGGCTTTTTGTAACGGCTCCAGGTAATGATCATCACCACACAGGTTGCCACAGCTGCGGCCAGGTTGGTATTGACGAAGATGAGGCTGGCGTTCACCAATGTCTCGTCCCCCGTCATCGAAACGGTGGAGCAGCCGTTGAAGCCGAACCAGCAGAACCACAGGATAAAGCAGCCCAGCGCGGCCAATGTAAGGCTGTGGCCCGGGATGGCGTTCGCCTTGCCGTCCTTCGTATATTTGCCGATGCGCGGCCCCACCATCTTTGCGCCGATGAGCGCGCACAGGCCGCCCACCATATGCACTGCCGTGCTGCCCGCAAAGTCGTGGAAGCCCAGCTGGCTCAGCCAGCCGCCGCCCCAGATCCAATGCCCGCCGACAGGGTAAACGATCAGGCTTATGGCTACGCTGTAAATGCAATAAGAAAGGAACTTGGTGCGCTCCGCCATCGCGCCGGAGACGATGGTGGCCGCCGTGGCGCAGAACACCGTTTGAAAAATGACGAACGCCCAGGACGGGAACGTGCTGCTGTAATCGCCCAGGATGAACGGGTCGAACCCGCCAATCAACGCGCCGTCCCCCGCGAACATGATGCCGAAGCCTGCCAGCCAAAAGGCAACGGTGCCGAGGGCAAAATCCATCAGGTTTTTCATGATGATGTTGCCCGCATTTTTGGCGCGTGTCAGGCCGGTCTCCACCATCGCAAAGCCCGCCTGCATGAAGAATACCAGCGCCGCGCCCAGCAGCACCCAAATGGTGTCTACGGATGAATACATAATGACCCCTCCTCAATTTTTTACGCTTTTCAACCGCGGAAATACAACAAAAAAGGCGCCGCCGGATGTCCGGCAGCGCCTTCGCTGTTGTTGCATTCAGTTTACGCGCCGGGACGTGGCATGTCAAGCCCGCGGCGGCAAAATTGCGCCTTTGTACAAGGCGCATCCAAAATCAGACCGTAAAGTTTAGAATATATGCACAAGACCAAACAGACAAAAAGCGCGGATAAAAATACAAATATTGGCGGACCGTATAACAAAAAAGGAAAAAATACGATTTTTTTCCCGCTTGTTCACAACTCTGCCACTTTTTTTGTGTAAAATCGGGCTATACTAACAACAGAGCAGCACCGAGGCCATGCTGCGCGGCAAAACTGTTTGCGTATTCGCCCGGTTTGCGGTATCATAGAAAAAGTATGCAGGCCGCCGGACGCGGAAAGCCCGGCGCGGAAAAGGAATGATACCGGTATGGCAATATTGCGGACGATTGTGTGGTTTTTCTATTTCTTCGGCGCGCTCATCGTGCTTACGCCGAAAATGAACGAGGCAAAGCGGCGCAAGGCCGCGGGGGATGAGAGCGGCTGCCGGGCCATCGTGGACAGATATGTGCCCATGTGGATGTCCACTCTGATGCGCATTGCCGGATGTACCGTTACGGTGAACGGGCTGGAAAACATTCCGAAGGACCGGGCCGTGGTATTCACGCCCAACCACCAGAGCGATTATGATATCCCCATCACGCTGGTGCATCTGGACAGGCCCCACGCGCTGGTGGCGAAGGTGGAGACGTTGAAGATCCCACTGGTGCGCACCTGGATGAAGCTGTTCGACTGTGTGTTCATCGACCGCAAAAATCCCCGCCAGGCTGTCACGGCCATGAAGGAAGCAGGCGCGCTGCTGGCGCGGGGCGAAAGTGTCATCGTGTTCCCCGAAGGCACGCGCAGCAAGGGCGACGCCATGGGCGAGTTCAAGCACGGCGCGTTCAAAATGGCCTTTGCGGCGGGTGCGCCCGTGGTGCCCGTCGTCATCGACGGGAGCTATAAGATCATGGAGGCAAACCACAACCTGATGTGTCCCGGCCATGTGACCATGACCGTGCTGCCGCCCATCGAGACCGCCGGGCTGGACCGGGCGGCGCAGAAAGCGCTGCCGGACGAGGTGGCCCGGCGCATTGCCGCGCACAAGGATAAAACCACAGCGCACTGACGCCGCGCAGCGGCGTATGCATAAAAGCGTGCGGGCAGGCCCGCCGCGACACATATAACAGAAAGAGGGAAACACGTGTATGGCAAGCCCGCGCTACACACTGAACATCAAGCCCGAGGACCTGCAGCCCGAACAGCCGAAGCATGAGATGACCGGCAAGGAAAAACGGGAAAATTTCTGGTTCTATCACAAATGGCATGTGATCGTCGGCATTGTGGCCGCGCTGATGGTCTTTTCGTTCGTTTGGGAGATCGCCACCCAGGTGCATCCGGATTATACCATCGGCATCCTCACCACGACAGGTGTGCCCATGGGCACCGGCGAGGCACTGGCCGAGCAGCTCAAGCCGTATTTTGACGACCGCAACGGCGACGGAGAGGTCGTTGTGAGCGTGATGGAATACACCATCGGGAAAGACGCGGATTCCATCGCGGACCCCAACGTCCAGATGGCGAACATCACGAAGTTGTCCGGCGACATCGACGGCGGCGAGAGCATGCTGTTCCTTGTGGACGATATGGAGTATTTCCAGGAGCAGTATATGCTGTTCGCCTACAACGACGGCACATCTCCCGCAGAGGGCGAAAAGCCGGACTATGCGCGCATGGGCGTGCGCTGGGGAGACTGTCCGGCGCTCACGTCGCTGGAGCTGGGCGCGTCGGAGAACTTCGACGGTTCGCAGGGGTATGATTACCAGACATTTTTGCAGGACTACAAGCTGGTGCCCCGCGTTTATACGGGCACCAAGCTGGAAAAGGATGAGGACGCCGCCGCGTATTACGAAAAGGCGATGTCGGTGTTCCATACTCTGACGCGGCAGTGAACGAACGGAAAAGGAGGAAGGCGTATGCTTCCCTGGCAGTGGATCCTGATGGCTGCGGTGGCCGCGGCGCTGGTGATTCTGGGCGTGCTGGTGCTGGCGGCAGTGGCGGCCAGCCGTTCCAGGCCGCGCCCGGAGCAGCTTACGCCCACCCAGCGCACGCAGAACCCGTACCGCCGCTTTTACGGCGGTAGAAAGTAGGCGCGGCGCGCGCTGCTCTCTTGGAGCTGAGATAAAAAAGCCGGAGCCCGGCGGGATTTTCCCGCCGGGCTCCGGCCTCTTTTTATCGGTTTGCAATGAAGCTCATTCGATGCTTGGCTGTTTTTTGCGTCAAACAGGCTGCGGAGAGTCGTGCCGCCCGATGGAAAGCACCCCCGCGCAGTGGGAAAGCCGCGCGAAGGAAAGGCGCAGGCTGGGCAGAGCACCGGCAAGCAGCTGCGCCACGGCATAATCCTCGCCGCAGTCCCAGGCCGTCCCGGCCGCGGCATGGCAGGCATCCAGCTCGGCCTGCGTTTCAAAAGCCACGTCTCCTATCAGACATTCGCCGCCGGGGCTGAGACGGCGGGACAATTCCAGCAGGAACGCGGGTTTCCCGGCGTCCGGCACATGGTGGAAAGCATAGGTGCTGATGATAAAATCGAACGTCCTGCCCTCCAGCGCGGGGGGCAGGCCCCGTGTGAAATCATACAGATACAATTCCGCGCAGGGCATCTTGGCGCGGGCGGCGTCCAGCATATTCTGGGAAAAATCCACTCCGGCTACCGGATGGCCGGCCGCGTACAGGCGTGCTGTCAGCATGCCTGTCCCGAAGCCCAAGTCCAACACATCGGCGCCGGGACGGCTGTTCACACGGGCCTCAATAAGAGACAGCACCGCATCGTAGCCTGCGAAGGGATATTCCCCCGCATCGTGGGAATGGCGGACGCTGGCGTCATAACCGGCGGCCCATTCGTCGAAACCCTTGCTGTTGAGCATAAAAAACCTTCTTTCTGCCTGATAGAAAAAATGAAAGCCGCCCGCCACAAAAAGGGCAGGCGGCGAAAAGCTATGCGGCAGGGGCGGGGATAGAGGTAGTTGCGGGAGGAGCCCAGTTTGGGTCCTGTCCACCGGCACCGCAGACTGTACAGCTGCGGGCGCCCGTGCTTGGATCCGTCGTCCCCCAAGTATGGGGCTGCAGTTCCGTGGGTGCAGGGCACCCGGCGGCGGAGCAGGTGCGCTTGTGATTCGCGCCGTCACCCGCATCCGTCCAGCCGCTCCAGGCATGGACATGTTCGGCGGGCGGCGCGGTCCAGTTGGGGTCCTTTCCGGCCGCGCCGCAGACAGTGCAGGTGCGCATACCAGTAGCCTGGTCCGTTGCGCCCCAGGAGTGGGCCTGTGTTTCCGTAGGGGCGGGACATCCGGCAACGGAGCAGGTGCGTTTGTGGTTTACGCCATCGCCGGCGTCCGTCCACCCGCTCCAACTGTGGGTATGAGTGTCAAGAATGGCGTGACATGTGGGCTGTGTACAGTAAATGTGCATTTTGGTGGCGTCGCTGGGGTCTGCCGTCCAGTTGCCTTTGATATGGTTCTCCGTCTCGGTCTTGGGCGGGTTGGTGCAGCCGCTGGCCGTGCAGGTGCGCGTATGCGTGCCGTTGCCCGCGTCCGTCCAGCTGCCGAAACTGTGCGTGTGCTTATTTTTGAACGTCACCCACACACTGATGGATTCCAGCTTTGTATTTGCGGGCACGGTGAAGGTCAGCGTGCCGTTGTTCACATTTTCAATGCGTCCCTCGGTGCAGCCCCATTCCAGCGAATAGCCTTCCTTGGCGGTGGCCGTCACGGTGGAGCACGTTTCGCCGGGCTTCACCTTCTGCGTCAGCGTGCCAGACAGCGAGCCGCCGTCTTTGCCGTCCTTGATGGAGAACGTGACGGTAACGCCCTCGGCTTCGGAGCTGGACGAGCTGGAGCTGCTGGACGCCGCCTGCGGGTTGAAGGTCTCCTCCGGCGTGGCCGTGTGCGTGGGGATGGTGGTCAGCGCCGGGCGGCGGTCCTCGGTCTCGTAGGTGTGCGTGCGCACATAGTCGATCAGCGCTTTGGCGCCCTGCTCATTCAAATGCAGGCCGTCCTCGATCATATACGAAGCTCTGGCAAAGCCCGTGGCGGGGTCCTTCAGGGCCTCGCTGCTGTTCAGGAACCGGTAGCCGTCCTCCTTGGCAAGGTCCGCCAGAGCTTTGTTGAATTCGTCGATGGCCTTCTGCGCGGCGGCCGCGCCCGTGCGCGTCTGCGCCACGGGCGGTACGGCGTTGATGATGATATCCGCGTAGGGCCATTCCTTTTTGATGGCCTCCAGAGCACTGCGGTACTGGTTTTTGAATGTGTCCGCAGTGGAATTGGTGTTATTGGTGCCGTATGTGATGACGATGCGCCGGGGCTGCATCATGGAGACGGCCTTGGCGACATACACCGGGCTGGATGAACCCTTGAAGTACATGCACGGCGTGCTGGTGACATGCTGGATGCCCATACCCACGGCGCTCAGGTTGTTCTGCCACGTTGTCAGGCCGTAGGCCACCAGGCGGTAGGTGTTGGAATCGCCCAGAAACATCGTTTCGTCAATGTACGTCTGGCCGCCGTCCGCAGTCTCCGGCAGGATGGTGCCGTCGTAGGCCTGTTTGTCCAGCGCGTCCGCGTCCGGGTCATAGCTGCCGCTCTGGGAAGCGGAGACAGACGACGAAGACGGTGCGGACGAGGAGGCATCCACGGGCGCGGCGTCGGGCAGCAGGGACATCACAAGAATAGCGAGCAGCGCGATGATGAGCGCGGCGGCGCATACCAGGATGGCGATGTCGATGGGGCTGCCTTTCTTTACGCGGCCGAAAAAGCGCGCCAGCGCTTTGCCGGCCTTGCGGAAATATCGTTGGATCTGTTGCACGGCGTTTCCTCCTAAGATGGCCCGTTCGTGTACAATACGGGCATTCTAACGTTTCCATTGTACACGATTGTAACGCGGAAAGCCACCGTTTTCTTTCAAAAAGAACGGTGGCTTTTCGGGGTTTTCTTCCTGTTTGTGCGTTTTTTGCCAAAAAACGTCCGGTTCGGGCCTGTGACCCGGCCTCAGCGGGCGCGGGCCAGCGCGTTGTTTTGCTGGCGGCGAAGCTCGGCCAGATAGGCGGGCACCAGCATCACGGCTGCGCCCGTCCAGGCCACCGGGTTTGCCAGGCACACGCCGACATAGCCCAGGAAGCGGGAGAGGAGGATGGCGGCGGCCAGGCGCATGGCGAGCTCCACACCGCCGGAGATCAGCGGCATCACGGCGTTGCCCAGGCCTTGCAGCGCGTTGCGGTAAACGAACAGCACGCCCAGGGCCAGAATGAAAACCGCTTCGATATTTAAAAACTGTACCGACGCGGCGATGACGGCCGTCTCACCCGGGTCCACGAACCAGGTGGTGATGGGCGCGGCAAACAGCCATACCACCACGGCCGCGGCCAGCCCGGCAATGAGGTTGAGCACCGTGGCCTTGCGCACGCCGTCCTTCACGCGGTCCAGCTTGCCGGCGCCCGCGTTCTGCGCGGTAAAAGTGGCTGCGGCCAGCCCGAAGGTGAACGTGGGCTGCGTCGTCAGCTGCTCCACCTTGGAGGCGGCGGTGTATGCCGCCACCACCGTGGAGCCGAAGCCGTTGATGGTCACCTGTAAAATCATGCAGCCGATGGCCGTTACGCTGTTGGACAGCGCCGTGGGAATGCCCATCCGGGCAAGGCGGCGCACCATCGGGCCGTGCCAGGCCCAGTCGGCCCGGCCTGTGCGCAGGATGGGGAATTTTTTCAGCATATAGACCAGGCACAGCAGCGCCGAAACGCCCTGAGAAAGGATGGTGGCCCAGGCGGCGCCCGCCACGCCCATGGAGAACGTCACAACGAACAGAAGGTCCAGCACGACGTTCAGCGCGCTGGAGAGGCACAGGAAATACAACGGCGTTTTGCTGTCGCCCACGGCGCGCAGCAGGCCGGAGAACAGATTGTAAAACAGGCTCGCGCCCAGCCCCAGAAAGATGATGCCGATGTATGCAGCGCTGTCGCTGAAGATGTTTTCCGGCGTGTTCATGGCGCGCAGCATCGGTTCTGTGCCAAGAAAACTGGCCGCCGTAGCCACGGCGGTGACGATGAGGGACAGCAGCATCGTCATGGCCACGCACCGGCGCAGCCCGGCCTCGTCCCGCGCGCCGAAGCGCTGTGACACCACCACGCAGAACCCGTTGGCAAGCCCGATGACAAAGCCCAGCACCAGGAACGACATACCGCCCGTGGCGCCCACGGCGGCCAGCGCGTCCACGCCCACAAAGCGGCCCACGATCATGGCGTCCACCATGCTGTAAAACTGCTGGAAGATATTGCCCACCAGCATGGGCAGAGAAAACCGGAGCAGCAGCCGCATGGGGCTGCCCGAAGTCATATCCGTAACCAAAAAAGCACCTTTCCTTTCCCGAAAAGCGGCGCTTCGGAGCCGTGTGCCCCGCGCCGCGCGGAGCCGAAAACAGCCCTGCACAAAACGCTATTCTAGCCCATCCGGGCACCGATGAAAAGCCTTTTTTTGAAATTTGCGATATTTTTCCGAATTGGACAAAAAAGCACGGCCCGGAAGGCTCCGGGCCGTGCTTTTTGCCTGTCTGCAGAGGTTATTCGCTTAGAATGCCCGCCTTGCGCAGCGCGGGCCGCACGGCTTTTGCAAGCAGCACGGACACTACCACGGCCAGCACCGCGTTGATGAGGGACGTGACGCCCTTTGTCACGAGCTGCGTCTGCACCGCGCCCAGAGCCTGCCCCTCGATGTAAAACTTCATGATGAAGGACTTCAGCAGGTACAGCGCCACATACGTCACGCTGCCCACGGACGCGCCCAGCACGTCCCGTCCCAGCGAGATATTACCGCTCCGGTGGGCGATGAGCCCGGCCAGAAAGCCGATGAAAAATTTTGTGATGAATGTGATCCAGCTTTCCGCGATGTACAGCGGATTCGTAAAGTCGAACAGCATACTGCCGAAGCCGGAGGCAAGGCCGCCCGTCAGGGGCCCGAACAGCAGGCCGGACAGCGCGCAGAACACATTGCCCAGATGAATGCGCGCTACCTCCCCGATGGGGATCTGTATCCAGCTGAATACGAATACCAGAGCGCTCAGCAGGCCCGTGACGGCCAGCCTGCGCACGGTGAACCGGTTGGATGTTTTTTCCATGAATACCACTCCTCTTTGTTTTTGCCCTGCGCCGCGAATTTCCGGTTGACAGGGCCGCCGCTTTCGCTTATCCTCAATTATAGAAGATTGTGAACTGATTAAAATACTCAATTTATGAATATTTTATAAGGTCAGATTGGAGGACAGGCATGGAAAGCTTTACGCTGGGCCTGATGCGCGGGGACGGCGCGCCGCTGTACCGTCAGCTATACCGCCATATCGTGGAGGAGATCGCTTCCGGCGGGCTGGCGGCGGGGGAAAAGCTGCCCAGCAAGCGCCGCCTGGCAGCGGACCTGCGGGTGAGCGTTTCCACCGTGGAAACGGCCTACCAAATGCTGGTGGCGGAGGGCTACATAGCGGCCCGCGCGAAAAGCGGCTTCACGGTATGCCGCATTGAAAAGCTGGACGCACCCGTCCGTCCGGCTCCGGCCGCGCCGCCGGAACCGCCCGCAAAGCGCTGGGCCTATGATTTCGGCACGGGCAGTGTGGACACTGCCCTGTTTCCGTTCAAGACATGGGCGCGCATCCAGCGCGAGACAGTCACCGCCCATCCGGAGCTTCTGAACCATGGCTCCCGCCAGGGCGATGCATCCCTGCGCGCGGCCATTGCCAAATATCTGCATGCTTACCGGGGCGTGGTGTGCGCGCCCGAGCAGATCGTGGTGGGCGCGGGCATCGAATATCTGGTGGGCCTGCTGGCCCGGCTGTTCTGCGCCAGCACCTTTGCGGTGGAAAATCCGGGCTATCCCCGCACGGCGCAGGTGCTGCGCAACAACGGCGTGCGCACGGTGTTCGTGCCTGTGGACGGGGACGGCATGACGCTGGATGCTCTGCAGGCCGGCGGCGCGCAGCTTGCGTATGTCACGCCCAGCCACCAGTTCCCCACGGGCGCAACGATGCCCATTGCCCGGCGCACGGAACTGCTGCGCTGGGCGGGCGCGGCCCCGGGACGTTATGTGGTGGAGGATGACTACGACAGCGAATTCCGTTACGACACCCGGCCCATTCCATCGCTGCAGGGGCTGGACCAGGCGGGGCGGGTGATCTATGTGAGCACCTTTTCCAAGAGCATGGCGCCGTCCATGCGCATCGGCTATATGGTGCTGCCGGTGCCTGTGCTGGAGATGTACCGTGCCGAATACGGCGTGTATTCCTCCACGGTGTCGCGGTTCGAGCAGCAGACGCTGTGCCGCTTTATGGAGGAAGGGCATTTCGCGCGGCATCTGAACCGCCTGCGCAGCGCCTGCCGCGCCCGCCGGGACGCGCTGCTGGAGGCGCTGTACGCCGCTTTCGGCCGGGATGGCGTGGCGGTGCGGGGCAGCCACACCGGGCTGCACCTGCTGGCCGCGGTGCACAACGGCATGACGGAACGGGAGCTGGTGGAGGCGGCGGCGCGGGCCGGCGTGCATGTGAACGGCCTTTCCGCCTATTATATGGAGCACCCGGAGGACTGTCCGCCCGCCACCGTGGTGCTGGGCTATTCCGATATGGACGAGAGGGCGCTGCGGGCCGCTGTGGACGCGCTGCGCTGCGCGTGGGGCGCGCGGCCTTCGGAATAAAAAGCAAACCGCCGTTTCCACCGGACTTCGTGTCCGGGGAAACGGCGGCTTGTTCATTTGTATCCGTACGGTTCAGATGCCTGCGGGCAGAGCGCCGCCCGTCTGCGGGGCGCTTTGCGCGTCTGCGTCCGGCGCGGCGGGGAGCGGGAGTGTTTCCGGCTGCTCGGGCTGGTTCGTGTCGGGCAGCGTTACCGTGGCCTTGAACAGGTCGCCGTCCACTGTGATGGAGAACGTTCCGCCCTGCAGTTCGGCAAAGCTCTTGGCAATGGCAAGGCCCAGGCCGCTGCCCTCGGTGTTGCGGGAACGGTCGCCCCGCACAAAGCGGTCGGTGATCTCTTCCGCGCTGAAATCCAGCTCGGTGGCGGAAATGTTTTTGAACACCACCTGCGCGCCGTGCTCCTGCGGCATCAGCGTGATATAAGCCCGGGTGCCGGGCATGCCGTATTTGGTGATGTTCACCACCAGGTTCTCAAAGATGCGGCAGGTCTTTTGCCCGTCCAGCACCAGAGGCATGCGTTCCTCCGGGAGCTGCCAGCGGAAATCGATGCCGCTGGCTTCGGTTTTGTCGGCCAGCTCGTACTGGACCTGCTTGAGCAGTGCGGCCAGATCTACTTCAGCGTAATGCATGGCCACGTTCCGTGTGGCGGCCTTGCTCACCTCAAACAGGTCCTCGATCAGCCGCTTGAGCCGCTGGGATTTTTTGTCCAGCGTTTCAATGTATTTGGCCCGGTCTTCGGCAGAAAGGGCGGGGTCCTTGAGCAGGTCCACATAGGTGATGATGGCGGTCAGCGGCGTTTTCAGGTCGTGTGAGACGTTGGTGATCAGCTCGGTCTTCATGTTCTGGCTGCGCACTTCGGCGGCGACGGCCTTTTCAAAGCCCGCGCGCACCTGGTTCAATTCGTCCTTCAGCGGGTCGAACAGGCCCATGTCTCCCTCCACAGGCGTGGCCAGGTCTCCGCCGGCCATGCGCCGGGCGGCGGCCAGCAGGGCCGCGTAGTCCTGCTGGATGCGGTTGGCACGGCGGCGCAGCAGGAAGAACAGCACCACCGTGTAGATCACGGTTCCCGCAATGCCCAGGAACCAGAAGCAGCAGATGAACGTGACGATGGCGAAATTTACGGCCAGCAGGCGCAGCAGCGTTTTTTCAGCGGGGTCCCGCAGGTCGATGGCGGTGAGGGCGCGCCACATGCGCCCCAGCGTGCCGCTCACGGCACGCCAGACGCGCCCCGCGCCCCGCAGCAAAGCGCGCACGGCCCGTGCGGCCAGGCTGCGGTTTTTCAGATAGCCCAGCCAACCGTCCCGGGCCAGGCCCTGGCGCAGCGCGAGAACAGACATAAACGTCACCTCCAAAAACAGGAACAGAAGCCCCGCGCACAGCAGGTTCGCCATGGTGTTGGCCGCGGAGGGCAGGTCCACGCTGAATTCGTCCCGCAGCACGGCGGCGATGCTGCCGTCGAAATTGCTTGTTACAGCGCTGGAGGGGACGCCGTTCATCAGCACCGCGCAGCCGAGGGCCAGCAGTACCAGCTCCAGCGGCACACGGCACAGCCAGCCGCCGCCCAGCCCGCTGCCGCGCCGGCGGCCGAACCACAGGGCCAGAAGCGCCGCAAGGGCCAATGCGGCCGCAAACAGGGGATCGAAGGCGTGGCTGATGAAGGAGCGCTCCTGAGACGTTGCGATATACCAGCTGATGTCATCCGAAGCCGCGAATACCCGCGGGACCCCGTAGACGAAGGTCACGCTTTTGGGCGCGGAAAGATCGTAGTAGGACAGAACGTCCAGGTCAAGATGCCGGCGTATGGCGTCGGTGCCGTAGGCCTGCATATCCGTGTTCCAGATAGAAGCGGAAAAGTCCTGCTGGCCCTCCTCGCCCAGATAGGAGGCTGCATAGGACATATTGCCCTGCGCGTCGAAGCGGAGCGCCAGCACATAACGCCACTGGGCGGCGTCGAAGCCGTTTTTGGCGGGGTCGTCCGAAAGAAAGCCGCCAAGCCCGGCTTCCGTGTTGGTGTATGTTTTGCCCGTTGCGTCGTCCGTCACGGCGTAAAACAGATTGCCCCAGCTGCCCGCCAGCTCGTCGGCATGGGCTTTCACGCTGGCGTTGAAAGCGTCCAGCGCGGAGATGGCATCGGGCGCGTAAACGTCCAGTCCGCCGTAGGAGGCGTTGGTGCCGCCGCTTTCGTCACCGGCCGCGCCGGTGTAGCCCAGCACGAAGTCCTCCCCGGCCTCCCGTGCGGCGTAAACAGCGGCGTTCGCGTCGCTCAGCAAAAGCTCCGACGGCTCAAACTCCTTGCCCTCCCACTGCTCGCGGGCCCGCCAGTACAGCGTATGGTTGGCCGTCTGGATGTTTTCCACAAAGGGATCGTAATAATAAAACAGGACGCCCTGTTCCTGAGCGCGGGCGTACAGCGGGCGCAGCCCGGCCAGAAGCCCCACGGCCAGCGCCAGCAGCAAAAGTGCGGAAAGCAGCCCCGCGGCCGCCTTACTTTTCGATCTTGTACCCAATGCCCCACACCACTTTCAAATATTTCGGTTCCCTGGGATTGTATTCTATCTTTTCACGGATGTTGCGGATGTGCACCATGATGGTATCCGTGCTGACGGCGCGTTCGTTCCAAACGCGCTCGTATATCTCCTCGGCGGAGAACACGCGCCCAGGGTTTTTCATCAGCAGCGCCAGAATTTTGAACTCCAGCGGCGTCAGCTTTACGGGCGTGCCGTCCACGGTCAGCTCCGCGGTGTCCTCGCACAGCTCCAGCCCGCCGATGACATAGGTGCGCAGGGTGGGCGCAGCGGCTGCGCCCGTCGCCCGCAGAAATTTTTCGTACCGGCGCAGATGGGAGTGCACCCGGGCCAGAAGTTCCATGGGCACGAAAGGCTTGGTGACGTAATCGTCCGCGCCGATGTTCAGCCCGGTGATCTTATCAATGTCCTCGGATTTGGCCGACAGCATGATGACGGGGAACTCGCAGCCCTCGTCCCGCAGCTTCATCACCATGGTGATGCCGTCCATCACGGGCATCATCACATCCACAACGGCCAGATGGATGGGCAGCTGCCGGGCAAGCTCCAGCCCCTGGGCGCCGTTGGCCGCACCGTGTACGGTATAGCCCTGATTTTTCAGGTAAATGGCGACGCCCTCGCGGATCTCGGCGTCGTCCTCCACAACAAGAATATGCGTTTCCATGCGTTTCTCCTTTTGTCCGGCTGCGATGCGGTATGCCGCGCGCCCGGCGGGCGGCATACCGCATCGTGCTTCGTATATCGATACTATTTACTTAATATAGCACAAAACCCGGACAGAGAGAAAGAACCTTCTGCGCCCGTATGCGCTCAGCCCACCGCCGCCAGCTCCCGCCGCAGCATTTTTTTTGCGCGGTAAAGCTGGGTGTGCACGGTCTTGGGCATGCGGCCCAGCTGCCGTGCAATGGCCTCCACGGGCCATTCCTGCATGAAATACAATACCGACACCGTGCGGTACGGTTCCGCCAGGCCCTCGATGCACTCCCGCGCAAGGCCGGCGTCGGCGCGTGTTTCGCACTCAGCCTCCAGGCTGGGGGCGTTCTGCGCGGCGGCCAGCGCCGGAGCGGTGTCGCCGGGGGCCTCGGTCACGGCCATGCGGCGGTTGTAGGCGCTTTTCAGATGATCCTTTGCCTTGTTCACCGCAATGCGGCACAGCCAGGGCTTTTCCGCGCCCGGCGGACAGCTTTCCATATGCAGATAGGCCGAGACAAACGTCTCCTGCGAAAGATCCTCGGCCAGCTGATGGTCGTGCACCAGCTGGCAGCACACCGTATATACCAGCTTTTCATATTGCCGTACCATCGCTTCAAACGCCTGTTCCGTCATTGGAAACCCCTCCCGCCTTTTTGCCCCGCCCGGCGCGCCGGGCGGCTTGTCTTCAACGTGTTTTAGTATAAGACCGCAATCTAAAAAGGCGCGGGGGGAAAATCCAAAGAATTTCTAAAGATTTGCTGTAAATTTTATAAAACCGGGAACAAAAGGCTGCCGGAAGGCGGGTAATATTTCTGTAAAACAGCGAAACTACTTGTGATTTGCCTGCGGGGATGGTACACTTTTCTATGTGATATACTAACCTTAAAGCCGCCGCCGCTTGCGCGGCTGCGCGTGTGCGCTGCACACGCCCCTGTGCCGGTGCACAGGGCTTTGAGAACATTGAACCATGCAAAACCGCAGTAGATGCGGTTTTGTTGGGGGCGCTTTGCGGCGTCATGGTACAGTAAGGTTTTTTCGCGAATCTGAATAAGACGAGGTGCGTACCGATGCTGAAAGGGTATACCAAGGAAGAAAAAAGCTGGATGATGTACGACTGGGCCAACAGCGCCCATTCGGTGATCGTTGTCACGCTGCTGCCGATCTTTTTTTCGTCGGTGGCGGGCTTTATGCGCAACACCACGTCGGCCATGAGCATCTGGGGCTATGTCACCAGCATCGCCATGCTTATTTCGGCGCTGCTGGCGCCGGTTATCGGCGCGCTGGGCGATTTTAAAGGCATGCGAAAAAAGATGTTTTTTGTTTTTCTGGCCGTGGGTGTGCTGGCCTGCGCGGGGCTTGCCGTTACGCCCATGACGGGCTTTGCGGAAAATACCGGGGTGGCCGAGGTCGTGGGCACAGCCATCCTGATCCTGTATGTCATCAGCCAGATCGGCTTTTCGGGCGCGAACCTGTACTACGACAGCTTTTTACCCGACGTCACCACCGAAGAGCGTATGGACCGCGTCTCCACCATGGGCTACGGCCTGGGCTATATCGGCGGCTCCACCATCCCGCTGCTCATTTTTCTTGTGATGAACGCCGTGGGCGTGGATATGCTGTACTGCCTGTCTTTCATCTTCGGCTTTACGGCCGTGTGGTGGGCCGCGTTCAGTTGGCCGCTGCTGAAAAACGTGGAGCAGAAAAGCTATCAGCCCCACGAAAAGGGCGCCATCCGCAAGACCCTGCGGGGGCTGTGGGCCACGCTGAAGGACATCTTCGGCCATAAATCCATTTTTGTGTTCATGCTCGCCTATTTCTTTTACATCGACGGCGTGGGCACCATCATCCACATGAGCACCTCCTACGGCGCCCAGCTGGGTCTGGGCGACACCGAGATGATGCTTGCGCTGCTGCTGGTGCAGATCCTGGGCCTGCCGTTCTGCCTGATGTACATCAAGCTGGCCGGTAAATTCGGCGCGCGCGTGATGGTGGGCGTGGGAATCTGTATCTACATGGGCATTTGCGTGTTCGGCTTTTTTGTGCGCGAGACCTGGCAGTTCTGGGTGCTGGCCATTCTGGTGGCTACCAGTCAGGGCGGCATCCAGGCGCTGTCCCGCAGTATGTTCGGAAAAATGCTTCCGGACAAGAACCGTTCGGGCGAGTACTTCGGCTTTTTCGATATCTTCGGCAAGTTTTCGTCCGTCATGGGCCCGGCGCTGATGGGCTTCGTGACGCAGATCGCCACCGTAGTGCTGCTGGGCAGGCAGAGCCTTACGCCGGAGACGGCCCCCGAGGCCGTGTTGGCCGCCGCGCAGCAGGAGGCATCGCCCTGGGGCGTATTGTCAGTTCTGCTCATCTTCCTGGTGGGCGCGGTGCTTTACTTCGGCGTGCTGCCCCGCATGCTGAAAAAAGAGGGCGCGGGGAAGTAAAAAATCCGTACTGCCCATGTGCGGGAGGGGCGGGGCCCCGTCCGAAGACCCCAACGCGAAAGGTTTTGATCGATATGCCCGAAGCATATACACATATCCGCATTGCCCGCGCGGCGCTGGCACAAAGCGGGGAGCATGCGCCCAGTACGGCGGCCTATGAAATGGGCGCCAACGGGCCGGACCCGCTGTTTGCTTACCGTGTGCTTTCCGCCAAACGGCCCTGGCCGCTGCCGGAACTGGGCGGCCGCATGCACGACGAACAATGCGGCCGGTTCCTGCGCACAATGATTTTCGCGGCCTCCACGCCCGCCCAGCGCAGCTATGCGCTGGGCTTTCTGGCGCATTACGCGGCGGATTCCGTGATGCATCCGTATGTGGCGTTCCAGTGCGGGCCGCAGGGACAGTTCAACATCCCCGAGGGGCACGGCTTCTGCGAGGTGGCCATGGACAGTATGTTCCATGAGCAGGACTGCGGCTCACCCGCCGTTCCGGCGGGAACTGCCGCTCCGGGGCTGCCGCCTCAGGAGCTGGCCGAAGTGACGCAAATGCTTCATGACGCGGTGGCGCAGGTTTACCGCATGGATATCCCGCATGAGGCACTGGCGGATTCCTTCCATGATTTCCACGCCCTGCACAGGCTGTTCCTGTCGCCTCACGGCGGCAAGCGGGCGCTGGTCTGGGCGGCGGAACGGCTGGTGCTGCACAAGCCCGGCTACGGACTTTCCCACATGACGCCCGCCCGACGCCCGGCGGACGGCTTTGCGGAGCATTGGGAAAACCCCTATACGCATGCACAGATGGACGCGGGCCCCGAGGCGCTGTGCGGGGAATCGGCCCGGCTGGCTGCAGGATACCTGAAGGCAGCGGCCGCTTACTGGGAGGGCCGCAGCACCAAGGAGGCGCTGGCCGCGGCTGTGGGCGACCGCAGCTACTCCACAGGCCTGCTCAGTGAACCGGCCCCGGCCGGGGTGTGAAGGCCCGCCCTGCCCGGGAAATAAAATTGGACTGCAAACGCGCCGCGGCGAAAGGCATATCTTTCGCCGCGGCGCGCTTTTTCGCTCCTTTTCGCAGACGAGGCTTTGAAAAAAATACGGAGTATGCTATACTGATATTATCTGTACAAAAGAAGCTCCGGCGTTTTCACAGCGCACAGGCCGCGTGGCGGTACGCCGGAAAGGGAGCATATATTTATGAATATCACGCGCAAGACATTTTACGGCATCGGCATTCTGTCGGCAGCGCTGAATATTTTGGGCGGCGCGATGCTGTTGTTCAGCATCCGGGCGGACCTTGTGTTCAATATCGCGACCGTCGCGGCGGGCGTGATGATGCTGATGCTGGCCACAAATCTAAAAGAGGACCCCCGCGGCCGCAATTTCTGCCTGGCGGCCGCGCTTCTGACGGTGCTGGGCATGGTGCCGGGTATTGTGGGCATCGTGTGTGCGGCCGCGTCGTGGCCTGTGTTTGCATGGCCGTATTTCAAGGCTTCCGTTCCGGAAAACGGCCTGCATAAGGCAGCGTTTCTGGTGATGGTGTGCGGGCTGGTGCTGCTTGTGGGCAGTTTTCTGCCCGTGCCGCAGATGCTGGCCGCGTGCATCATCATTGCGGTGGCGGCGGTGCAGGGCCTTCTGGCTTTTTTGCTGTATCAGGAGGCGTGACCGCGCCGTGCGGGCCCGGGCAGACATATTCCGGCGGGCCCCGTGCATACGATGATGCATGTCCTGCCTTTTGGGAGCGGGCACAGCGTTATGGGGAAAGGGAACCGAGAGCATGAAAAAACTGTTGAGAACCGCTGCGGCAGCCGCCTGCCTGTGTCTGCTGGCCGCATGCGCGCCCGCGCGGCAGGCGGGCGGCGGGGAGCCCGGCGCGCCCCGGGAGGATTTTACCTCTGTGCCGTCCGGTATGCAGGCGGGGGGCGAGCCGGAGGCCATGGCCGCGCCCGTGGCGTACCGCGCCATGTGGGTGAGCTATCTGGAATGGCCGATGTTCGATACCTCCGGCGCGCAGGGCTTTGCCGCGTCGGTGGGCTCGCTGCTGGACAACTGTGCGGCTCTGGGGCTGAACACCGTCATCGTGCAGGTGCGCCCTTTCGGGGACGCGGTGTACCCCAGCGCAGTGTATCCCTGGAGCCACCTTGTAACGGGCGTGCAGGGGCAGGACCCCGGCTATGACCCGCTGGCCATTTTTGTGGAGCAGGCCCACGCCCGCGGCCTTGCCATCGAGGCATGGGTGAACCCGTACCGCGTGCGGCTCAACGACACCATGCCCCCCGGCGAGCTGGCGGCGGACAACCCGGCGCTTCTGCACGAGGGCTGGGCGCTGGAGGCGAACGGCGGGCTGTACTACGACCCCGCTCTGCCCGAGGTGCAGGACATGGTGGTGCAGGGCGTAACGGAGATCGTGCAGAATTATGACGTGGACGGAATTCAGTTCGACGACTACTTTTATCCCACCACAGACGAAGCGTTCGACACGGAGAGTTACGCGCGGTACGGCGGGGGACAGGACCTGGCCGAATGGCGGCGCGCCAACGTCAACACGCTGGTGCAGAAGGTATACGCCGCCGTCAAGGCGGTAAAGCCGGAGGCGGTTTTCGGCATCAGCCCGCAGGGCAACAACGACAACAACTACAGCCAGCAGTATTCGGACGTGGCGCTGTGGCTTTCCACGCCCGGTTATGTGGACTACATCATGCCGCAGGTCTACTGGGGCTACAATTATATGCTGCAGAATGGTTCGGCCCGGTTCGCGTTCGAGAATATCGTGGACGAATGGCTGGCCATGCCCCGGGACGATTCGGTTTCGCTGGCATTCGGGCTGGGCGCATACCGTATCGGCGCGGGGGACGGCTCCGCCACAGAGAGCGGGGAATGGGCCAGCGGCCACAATCTGGCCGATATGGCGCGCACGCTTTCCGTGCGCGGCGCAGACGGCTACGCGCTGTACCGTTATGCCAGCCTGTACAGCGGCGGCGAATATGCGGCACTGATGCAGGCGGAATGTGCGGCTCTGGCCCAGGCCAACGGCATCGGGCAGACGGAACCGTAACGCGGAGAATACGAAAAAAGCGCCCTCTTTACAGAGGGCGCGGCAGATGGTTGAAGAAGGCAAAGAGGTAAAAGAAATGTCCGGGGAAAAAGCTGGCGGTGGCAAAGCCATGCATCTTTGCGCAGCAAAGTGCAAGCCACGCGGAGAATGCCGCCAAAAAGGGGTGGAGAACTCCTTTTTCATTTAAAATAACCCCGCGCCGTGCGCGGCGAACGGGGCCACAGGCCCTGTTCGTAGGCAGCTTTTGCGCCAAGCTAAAGCGCCCTCTTTACAGAGGACGCGGCAGGACGGATGAAACGCGGCATTCCGCCAGAGTGTCAGAACAGCCCCTTTTTCCATTCCCGGCAAGGAATGCCTGCGGCTGTGAGCGCGGCGCACAACCGCGCCCCGTTTTCCTTTGTGGAGGGTGCGTCCACGCCGTAGTGGTACGGCACCACAAGCCCGGGCAGCACGTCCATGGCCGCCACTTGTGCGGGCACTGATTTTTCATAGTCCGGCATGTTCCAGATGCCGTCGCACACCACAAACAGCACGTCGCATTGGACATTGTCCACCAGGACGTCGGTGTCGCCGGAGAGGTAATAGGTGAACCCTGCGAACTCCAACACGAGGCCGAAGCCGAAGCTGACGGGGTGGTTTTTGTTTTCTGCGGCCACCGGTTCCAGCACCGCGCCGCATTCAAAGCCGATGCGGGGCGCTTCAAAGCTCAGTTCGCTGATATAATCGTCGTCGATGCCGAAATCACGCTCCAGCAGGCGCGCCACCTCCGCCGTGGTGGCAAAGCAGGTGTCCTCTTTGCGCACCCGCTCGATGTCCTCCGGCGAATAGTGGTCGCCGTGGCTGTGGGTGATCACGATCAGGTCCGCGTCGTGGGCGTCGTCAGGCACCTTATATGGGTCTACATACACTACGGCGTCGTCGGATTCAAAGCAAACGCATCCGTGCTTTACAAACCGGACAGGTTCAAGGGGGTCCATAGTACAACTCCTTATTGTTTCGATGTTTATTTTTTGTGGCTTCACCGCATACTAACTGTATTCCAGACGCAGAGGCGGCATGAAGGAAAGAATACAGCTTTCTTTATTGTAACGCCTCCCGCGCCAAAAGTCAAAACCGGAGGGATGCAGATGAAGCCCCAGAAGATAAAATATGCGCCATTGTTCGCTGCTATGCTGCTGTGCGTGGCTTTGGCAGGCTGCGACGGAGCGCTTCATGAGAGCGGCGAAGGCCGTTTTTCGCAAAGTGAAACCCAAGATGGAACCCGGGCGGCTCCGCGCGCCGATGCCGTGCGCGCGGCCGCGGGCGGCGATATCGCACTGCCCGCCACGCTGGCGGCGCCGCAGACGGACAGCACGATCAATACGCTGCTGGACGCGGGCGTGCTCTCCGGCGCGTTCACGACGGTAAATTCCTGCCGCACGCGGGATCTTTGCACGGCAGGCGAAATCACAGTCCGCGTAAGGGCAGAGTTGGACGCCCAGACCTCCCGCAAGGACGCGAAATTCGCGTTGTGGAAACTGGCGGACGGCAGAGCGGAATATCTGGAAACCGTGTATTTCACCTGCGACGGTACGGTGCAGAGCTATACGTTCACAGGGCTGGCCGCGGGGGCGCGGTACCGTGTGGTGTTCAGCTATACGGAGTCCGGCGCGCGGCGCATGTCGGGCGCGTTCAACGTGGAGGGCGTGACGGCCGAGATCGAAGAGGAAACACAGGAAGAGGGGGCGGTGGCCGCCGGCGCACAGCCGGGAAGCTGACCGCGTAAAAGGGGGAGGATGTCATTGATCGAGGATTTCAAGCATATGAAATGGCTGCCGCTGGCGGGCGGCGCGCTGCTGTGCGCGCTGGGGCTGACGGCGCTGGTCTGGCCGGGCCGGGTGGCGAAGATATTGCCTCTTTGCATCGGCGCTGCAATCCTGGGGCTGGGCCTGTGCGAGGTGGCTTCAGGTTTTCTGGCAAAGAGCTTTTTGCCAGAGTACATACCCGGCATGCGCAAACTGCAGGGCTTTGTGAATGTCGCGGTGGGGCTGGTATTCCTGCTCAACCGCACGCTTTCGCTGATGTTCATCGCTGTGGTGCTGGGCGTGTGGGCAGTGGCCTTCGGCGCGCTGCGCCTGAGGGACGCGCTGCGGCGGCGTGCGTCCGGCCAGCCATGGGGCTGCTGTGCGGGTGACGCTGCCGTAAAATTCGCGGTGGGGATATTTATGCTGGCCAGCCCGCTGGGCAGCATGGCGGCTTGGACGGTGATGGTGGGGCTGTTTTTCCTGTTCGTGGGCGCATCGGTCATTTTTTCTGCGGTATATCTCGACCGGCTGCCCCATGATTTTGAGGATTTCTGACCCCGCGCGGGCAGATTATAAACAAAGTGTAAAAACCGGGCCGCATGCCCGGTTTTTCTTGCATTTTAAGCCGTTTGAATGTAATATAAATAGTAACATTCATGCGCATAAAGCGCTGTGGCAGGGAGGCCGCTCGATGGCAGGAAAAATGGTGGAAAAGAAAATACGCTCCGCGCTGCCGCTGTACATTGCGGCGGGCGCATTTCTGGTGTGCGCGGCTGTGCTGCCCGTATACAGCCTGCCGGGCTTTTTGGGCGCGTGTGCCGTTGCGGCGGGCGCATATTTTCTGTCGGACAAAAAAATCCCGCCCCGTGTGGTGATGGTGCCCGCGCCGGAGGACCCCTTCGCAACGGGCGAGGAGGCGCTGGACGCCGCGCTGGAAAAGGCGCGGGACGATCTGGAGAAGCTGGAGGTGCTGAACGCCCGCATTCCGGCCGCGGCGCTCTCGGCGCAGATCAGCCGCATGGAGAAAGCGGGCGCGGCCATTTTGCAGCAGGTGCGCGAGCATCCGGAAAAAGGCCGGGATATCCGCAAGTTCGTCACCTATTATCTGCCCACGGCCGTTAAGATATTGACCACCTATGCCGACCTTTCGGCCAGCGGCGCGGGCGGCGAAAACGCTAAAAGCCTGATGTCCGACGTGGAGAAGAACGCCGGAACCATTGCCTCCGCTTTTGAAGCGCAGCTGGACGCGCTGTTCGCGGGCGAGGTACTGGATGTTTCCTCCGACATCGCCGTGCTGGACGGAATGCTCTCCGGCGACGGCCTTTCCGGCAAAAATAATTTGAAATTGTCATGACCCGGGCGGTCCCGATACCTCATTCAGAAAGGAACAAAACGATCATGGAAGAAAAACAAACCGCACCCGCGCTTACCCTGGAGCCAGACCTCTCTGTTCCCGCCGTTCCCACACTGACGCTGGACCCGGAGCCCGCCCCCCCTGCGCAGGAGGAAAAGAAACCTGCAGTGGAGCCGGAGCCCATGGACGCGGGCCTTTCGCCCGAAGAGAAAAAGGCAGTGGACGAATTCGCGGAAAAAATCGACCTGCGCAATTCCACGGTGGTGCTGCAGTACGGCGCGGCCAGCCAGAAAAAAGTGGCCGATTTTTCCAGCAGCACGTTGGAAAATATCCGCACCAAGGACCTGGGCGAGGTCGGCGAGATGGTCACGGGCCTGGTGACGGAGCTTAAGAGCTTCGACGCCACCGAGGAAGCGCCCAAGGGCATCATGGGCTTTTTCCGCAAGGCCACCAATTCGCTGGATACCTTTAAGGCGAAGTATGCCAAGGTGGAGACCAACGTGGATAAGATCGAGGCTGTGCTGGAGGGCCATCAGGTACAGCTTCTGAAGGATATCGCCATGCTGGACAAAATGTACGAGATGAACCTTGTGTATTTCAAGGAGCTGACGATGTACATTCTGGCCGGTAAGAAAAAGCTGGCGGAGGTGCGCGCAAACGAATTGCCCGCCCTGATCGAAAAGGCGAAAAAATCAGGCCTGCCCGAGGACGCTCAGGCAGCCAAGGACCTGGACGATATGTGCACGCGCTTTGAAAAGAAGCTGTACGATCTGGAGCTGACGCGCAACATCTCGGTGCAGATGTCCCCGCAGATCCGCCTGATCCAGTCCAACGACACGATGATGGCGGAAAAAATCCAGACCTCTATCGTCAACACCATTCCCCTGTGGAAGAGCCAGATGGTGCTTGCGCTGGGTCTGGCCCATTCCCAGCAGGCCATTGAGGCGCAGCGTGCCGTTACAGACATGACCAACGAGCTGCTGAAGAAAAACGCGGCCACGCTCAAGCAGGGTACCATCGCTGCGGCAAAGGAATCTGAGCGCGGCATCGTGGACATCGAGACGCTGCAGCAGACGAACCGCAGCCTGATCGAAACGCTGGACGAGGTCGTGAAGATCCAGAACGAAGGCAGAGAGAAGCGCGCTGCGGCCGAAACGGAGCTGGGCCGCATCGAGGGCGAGCTGAAAGCGAAGCTGCTGGAGATCGCCCGCTGAGTTTGTACTTGTGACGGGAATAAGAGAAAATGCGGGAGGATAGCGTGAAAAACTGGAAAGAAAACCGTGCGCTGGCCTGCGTGGTGCTGGCGGCTGCCATTTTGGGCGGTACTTTCGGCATCGGCGGGGCCAAGCTGAGCAGCGCGGCCCGCAGCGTGAATGAGGCATACGTGCAGAATATCGCGGGGGACCTGGCGCTGCGCGCCGCCGCCGCGCAGAATATCATCGCCGAGGGTGAAGCGGCGCTGGGCGCGGATGCCGCGTCCGTGAAGACGGCAAAACGGGCCGTGGAGGCGCTGGAGGCCGCGGAGGGGCCGGCACAGGAATACGCCGCAAACGCGGCCCTCACCGCGTCTGTCGGCATGCTGTATGAGGAGACGCGAAAGGTCTCCGGCGACGATAAGGGCAGCGTGCTGCAAACACAGTGGTCGGAATTTTTGAGCCGTGGCAATATCATCGACAATTCGGCGGACGCATACAATGAGCAGGCCCGCGCTGCGCAAAAAAAGCTGTCCGGCTTCCCGGCGTCGCTCATCGCCGGCCTGACAGGCGCACAGGCGGAAGAATTTTCCGCCTGAGTGCGGCCCTACATTGAAAAGGAGCATCCATGAAGAAAATCCAACGATTTCTGCGCGGTACGGCGCTGCTGGCCGTGCTGTCGCTGCTGGTTTCGGCCACGGCATTTGCCGCGTCGGTTCCGGACCCAACATCTGATTTTTACGTCAACGATTACGTTGGTGTGCTTTCAGGTGATACTAAGAGTGATATTGTGAGCAAAAACGACGGTTTGTATAATGCTACGGGCGCGCAGATCGTCGTGACGGTGGTGCAGGACACAGGCGATGTTTCGATGGAGCAGTACGCCTATGACATGGCCAACGCCTGGGGCATTGGCAGTGCTGAAAAAAACAACGGCGTTTTGCTGCTGCTTTCCGTCGGGGACGACGATTATCAGTGCATACAGGGCAGCGGGCTGGAAACGCTGCTGCCAACCAGTACGCTCAGCCGCATTTTACAGGAGGACCTGGAGCCGGATTTCGCGGATAAAAACTATGACGCCGGTGTGAAAAAAACATTTGCGTCCCTGTATGACGCTGTGAGCAGCATCTACGGCTACGACGGCAGCACAGGCGGCGCGGCGAATCCGTCTCCCGTGCCGCAGCCGGACTACGACTATGGATACGGATATGGCTATGACGACGGTTACCGGGACGACGGCGGCTTCAGCATTTTTGGGATGATCGTGTTCCTCGTGATCGTGCTGGCGCTCATCGGCGCGTTCAGCGGGCCGCGCCGCCGGCGCGGCGGCCGTTACAGCACTTATTACAGCGGCCCTTCGTTCGGCACGGGCTTTTTCCTGGGCAGTATGATGGGCGGCCATCATCACCACCATAGGGGCCCGCCGCCCCCGCCGGGGCCGCGTCCCGGCCCGCGCCCGCCCCGGCCTC